>JALSHN010000114.1 GCA_026982215.1 Gammaproteobacteria bacterium | reverse complement strand
CGCGGCGAAGGGCGTTTCGTGGTGACGGTACAGCCCAAAGGGGCGCGTGAGGCACGGATCGTCACCGGAACGCTGGTGGTCCAAGTGATCCTCGACGAGCAAGGGATGCCGCGGATCAACGGTCTGTTCCATACCTATGACCGCACTCGCTGAACCTGCCCCGGCGGTGGCCTCCCCGCGGCGTGGACGGCCTAGCGCGTTACGTTGGTTGGGGGTGTCCCTGCTCGTCGCGGTGGTCGCCGGTCTGGGCTGGCGGATGTTCGTCTGGGGAATGGCCGATTGGCTGGCCGCCGACGGAGAGGATCCCCACCGTGTTCATGCCGCCCTCCACTGGGTGGCCGATCACCCCCGGGCGTTGTTCCTCGCCGCGCAACACGATCTGGAGCATAAGCCTGCCGAGGCCAGGGAACACCTGGAGCACCTGTTGCGTCTGGAACCGGGGCATGCCTGGGGTTGGCTGCTGCTGGCCGAACTGACCCTCGCCCGGAATGAGACGCTCGGGCGGCGTTACCTGGAGACGGCACAGCGGTTCGCCCCCTGGGATGGCAACCTGCATCTGCGGGCCGGGAACCAATGGTTGCGCCTGGGGGAGTTGTCCCGCAGCGTGGCGGCCTGGGATCGTGCCATGGCGGCCTCGCCGGCCTTGCGCCGCCCCTTGTTCGGCCAGTTGGAGACCTTGCTCAATTACCTGGGGCAGGTGGATTTCCTGGAGACGGTGGCCCGGCGACAGCCCGTTTGGTGGGCGGACTTCTTTCGTTACGTCGCCCGCCCTCCCACCGATCTGGAATTGGTGCGGGCGTTATACGCCCTGGAAGGCGCCGAGGGTGAGGCGCGGATGGCGCAACGCCGGGTCTTCCTCGATCGCTTGATTCGCGAGGGGCATTGGCAAGAGGCCTATCTCACATGGCTCAACGCCTTGAGCAGCCGGGAGCGGCGTCATCTGGGACTGGTGTTCAACGGTGGATTCGAGCTTCCCCTGAGCAATCTGGGCTTCGGCTGGCGTACCCGCGCTCCCCAGGCGGTGAAGATCGAACACCGGCGGACCTATGGTATCAGCGGCGATCGGGCCTTGGCGCTGCATTATCGGGGTCGGGCGGTGCCCGACGGTCATCTGGCGCAGTACCTCCTGCTGCCTCCCGGCCGCTATCGTTTGCAGTATCGTGCCCGTCCCGACAGTCTCAAGGCGGAAGAAGGGGTGCGAATCGCCATCCATTGCCGTGGAGGGAGAGAGCGGCGGCTGGCCTCCGGTCAGAGATTGCTGGGGGTGTATCAATGGCGTATGGATGTGGTTGAATGGACAGTGCCCGAGACGGGCTGCCCGGCTCAGGAACTGAGGCTGGACGTGGTCACCGAGCGCCACCGCAACCGTGAGGTCAAAGGGGTGCTGTGGTTGGACGATTTCCGCCTCCGGCCCGTGGGCGGGCAATAACGACAGCGAATGTGTCAGGAGGGAGGCATGAAGAGAACTGCGATTTTCCTTACCAGCATCGCCTTGGTGGTGGGTGCGGCCCATGCGGCCCCTCCGCAGCCGGTGGCCAAGCTGGGCAAGGTGGAAGGGGTGGTGGTGGTCAACCAGGGTGAGCGTTTCACCCAGGCCCGTCGAGGGATGACCGTCTATCAGGGCGACCGGATCTTCGTGATGGAAGGGGCCGTGGCCGAGTTGGCCTACGAGCCCCGCTGCCGCTTGCGCTTGTCCAGCAACAGCATGCTGTTGGTGGGGCGGGCCGATGAATGTGCCACCGGTCATGTGCAGGTGCGTTCCTTCGGCCCCCACTATGCCGCCGCCATCGGCCTCGATGCCCCCAGTGTCACCGATACCGAGGACGAGGCCGCTGGCACGGCCGCCGAAGGCGCGGGGGCGGAAGGGGCCGTTGCCGAGGCGGCCGCCGCCGGTGGTGGCACCGCCGCGGCCATGGCGGTGCCGGCCACTTTGTCGGGGGTGGTGCTCTATGCCCTCATCGCTGCCGGTGGAGGTGCCAAGGGGACACCGACGGAGACCCCGGTCAGCGCCCAGTGAGATCGTGCCTTCTTCCCGGCGCCGCCCTTTCTTGTCCGCTCGGTGGGTCGCTGGTGTAGTGGATGGTCGCTGAGTCCGGGTTGTGGGCGCGTTTGCGCGCGGGCGAGTGGTGTGCCGCCTTGTTGGCGGCGATGCTGGTGTTCGCTCCCCTGATCCGCGCCGGCAACCGCCCCATCCCTTTGCTGGTGTTGGAGCTGTTGAGTCTCCTGCTGCTGTTGTCGGCCTGGGATCAACGGCGCTGGCGGGATCTGCCCCGCCCCTTGCGCTGGGGAATCCTGGGAATGCTGCTCTTGCCGTTACTCTATTGGTTGCCCGTGCCCTGGGAGTGGTGGGGCCGCCTGCCCGGTCGGGAGCCCTATGCCGCGGCCCTGGCGCAACTGGAGGCAGGTGGCGGTTGGCGCGCCCTGTCCCTGTGGGTCGGGGGAACGGAACAGGCCTTTCTAGCCTTGTTGCCGCCGTTGGCGGTCTTTCTGGCGGTGGTGAGGCTGGAGGCCGAGGTACTGCGGCGGGTGGTAGGGCTGGTGCTGCTGATGGGGGTGGTGCAGGCCCTGCTGGGGTTGTTGCAGTTTGGCACCGGAGCCGATAGCCCTTTCTCCCTGGGCAACCCCTATGCCGGCGGGGGGGCGCACGGCTTTCACGCCAACCGCGACCATTTCGCCGCCATGATGGAGATGTTGTTGCCCTTGGCATTGGCGCTCACTGCGGCTCGGGTGGGGCACGGGCAACGTCCACCGGGTTTTTTCCGTTCCTGGCGGCACCGTTTTTCCCATTGGGTGGACTGGCGTGCCAATCAGACCCTGCTGTATGCCGCTTGCGCCACGGCCTTGTTCCTCGGGTTGATATTCAGCCGTTCGCGGGCCGGCGTGGCCTTGGCCATGTTGTTGATCGTGCTGGCGGCGCTGCTGTTTGCCCGCCGCCTGGGCGGGAAGCGGGCCGCGGGCCTCACCGGGACCTTGGCGGTGGCCGGTCTGGCGTTGGCGGCGGAGATCGGCCTGGCTCCGGTGTTGCAGCGGTTCGTGTTGCAAGACCCCTTGCAAGACGCCCGTTGGGCCATTTATGAGGGGGCGATGAACGCCATCGCCCGCTTCGCCCCGTTGGGCAGTGGCCCCGGTACCTTCACCGAGGTCTATCCGGCCTTCCAGACGGCGGGCATGTCGGGTTATGTCAACCATGCCCACAACGACTATCTGGAGTGGCTGTTCGAAGGGGGCGTACCGGCCTTGCTGGTGCTGGGGCTGTTGACCGTGGCCTATCTGATGCGCTGGCGCGCGGTGTGGCATGCCGGGGATTGGCGGACCTTCCGTTTCATCCAGGTGGGAGCCGGCCTCGGTCTGTTGATGGCCGCCCTGCACAGCGTGGTGGATTTCGGTCTCCACATCCCGGCCAATGCCATCTATTTCGCCCTGCTGGCGGGCCTGTTCTTCCATCGCGGCGAGGCGGAGCGCAAGGTGCCGGATGCTCCCAAGCGTCGAATGCCGGCCAAGACCGAGGTCATGCCGGCCCGTCAGATCCTCGGCCCGGCGCTGGAGCCGGTGCCTAATCCCTTGGAGGATTGACGGTGAGCGAGCAGGGTATGATCGATCTCCATTGCCATCTGCTGCCGGGGATCGACGATGGTGCCCCCGACGAGGCTGCCAGTGTGGCCATGGCCCGGCGGGCGGTGGCCGATGGTATCGAGGTGGTGGCCTGTACTCCCCATGCCTATCCTGGCCTTTACGACAACCGTGCCCCCGAAATCCAGGCGGCAGTGGCCTCGCTTCAGGCCCGCTTGGAGGAGGAGGACGTGCCGTTGCGCCTGACCCACGGGGCCGATATCCATCTCATGCCCGATGTGCTCCAGGGATTGAAGACGGGGCGTCTGCCCACCCTGGGGGGCAGCCGTTACCTGTTGTTGGAGCCGTCCCATCATGTGCCGCCGCCCCATTTCGAGGACCACGTGTGGAATCTTCTCGCCTCGGGGTATGTGCCGCTGATCACCCACCCCGAGCGTCTGCGTTGGATCGACCGTCATTATCCGGTCTTCTGCCGGCTGGCCCAGCGGGGGGCGTGGATGCAGATCACCGCGGGTAGCCTGGTGGGCGAGTTCGGTCGCCAGGCCCGTTATTGGGCCGAACGGA
>JALSHN010000113.1 GCA_026982215.1 Gammaproteobacteria bacterium | reverse complement strand
CGGATTCACCTCCGGCACCGCGCGATCGCGCACCAAGTGATACTCGTAATGGAGCGGTGTGGGCTCGAAACCCCAGTTCTTCTTGAAGTGATAAGACCCGGTGCCCACCTTGCTGCGGCCATAATCGAACACCCGCACCGCCCGGGTCTCCACCGCATGGCACATCAACGACCAATACATGAAATCGTTGGCCTTCAGGGCCCGGGCATCGCGGGTGCCGCCACCATAGTAGGGCAACACCGCATCGCGGTGATAAAAGCTCAACACACTGGAGACCGGCCGCCCCTGATGGGTGACGGTGAGTATCTCCGCCTCCTCAGGAAAAGTCTCCATGATGACCTGGAAGTACCGGCGGGGAAAGGCCGGCGTGCCCAAGGCATGGAGGCTGTGGGTGTACATGGAGAAAAAATCGTCGATGTCACCATCGATGCGGTATTCCAACCCGGCCTTGATCGCCTTGCGCACCATCGCCCGTTGCTTGCGGGGGATGGCCTTCATGTTCTCCTCGTGATCGGCCGAGACCGCCTTCTCGAAGGTGACGTAGAGATCCTTGCTCGGCCAGCCGCGACCGTTGGAGACCCGGTTGCGCAGCTCCAGCGAACCCACCCGCAGGCGCTCGGCCAGTTCCACCGCGGCATCCTCCAGCGCCCGACGGATCACCTCGTCATCCGCCACCGGCCCGCCGTAGGCGAGGAACGGCGTGGATGAGAGGGTATCGCCGAACAACAGGCTCTTCACCCGAATCAGCGGCAACACCCCTCGCACACCGCCGTCGTCGTCCTCAACCAACAGATAATGGGCCGGATGACCGAAGACGGTAGTGATGATCCCGCGCCACTCGAAGCGGTGGAAAAAGCTCGCCGCCTCATGACGGGCGACGAAGGCATTCCAGCGTTCCCGATCCTGATCACCGGCCGTGACCACCTTCATGATACGTGCGACTCCATGGGACTGAACTCTCCTTGTGGTTCACGAAACACCCGGTCCATGCGATCCCAGCGGAAATCCCGCAACAAACGCTGCAATCGCGGGCGCATGCGGGAGAGATTGAGATAATGACGCAACCGCGAACGTGCCGGCGCCCCCGGGATACGCGGCTGCCCGGGATCGATCTCCCAAGGGTGGAAATAGAACACCGCCGGGCGGCCCGCGGCATTCACCCGGCCGATGGCCCAACGAGACAAGGCATAGGGATAGAGGCGGAAAAAACCGCCGCCACCCGCCGGCAGCCGTCGCCCGGCCAGTTCCACCACACTCACCGGCACCTCCAGGATCTCCACCCCTCGAGGGCGAAACGGCACCAACGGGGCATCGGGCACCCCGTAGAGATCGTGGCGCACCGGATAGATACTGGAGCTGTAGCGATAACCGGCCTCGGCCAACACCTCGAAGGCCCACCAATTGCGCTCGTCGATGGAATAACTGGCCGCGCGGTAACCGACCACCGCCACCCCACCCACGTCTTCCAGCACCGCCCGGGTACGGCGCACGTCCTCGGCGAACTCCGCGCGGCTCTGCTCAGTGGCACGCACATGAGACCAGCCATGGCTGGCCAGCTCATGGCCCGCGGCGACGATGCGGCGTACCAACGTCGGACAACGCTCGGCCACCCAACCCAAGACGAAGAAAGTCGCCTGGATGCCGGCCTCGTCGAACAAGGCCAGCACCGCATCGGTATTGGCCTCCACCCGCGACGGCTGACGATCCCACTGCGCCCGGTCCACCACTCCCTCGAAAGCGGAGACCTGGAAGTGTTCTTCCACGTCCACGCTCATGGCGTTGACCCTATCCACGCGGTTCATGGCCACAACCGATATTGGAATTGCACACTCACCCGCAGATCGACCCGTTGCACCCCGCCCACCTGACGGTACCGATACACGTTGGCACTCAACCGACTACGACCACCGAAACTGCGACGTGCCCCCAGGCTCCAATAGGCCAGGCGGGTGACGGGGACGCCGGTGGCGAGATAACGCCGCCCGCCGACACGGCCATCCACCTGAGTCCGCCCCCCGAGCCGCCATGCCGGATTCAGGCTCCAATCGTCGTAACGGGTCACCCGCCCATCGGCCTGACTCTCAAAACGACCCCGGGACCAGAGGAACCGCTGGCTCAAGCGCCGCCCCTGGTAGTTCAACGACACCCGCTCACTGCGGCTGACGTAGAGGACATTACGAGTGGCCACCACGCCCACCCCGGGCAGGCCGGGGGACAACCCCGTCCCCGGCAGACCCGCACCGGCGCCGAGACCGACCGAGCCCGTGCCGACGAAGCCGGCTCCCCCCCCGAAACCGCCCCCGCCCAAGGTGGCAAGCCCATTGATGAGATCCCGGCTGGCCGAGAGCTGGAGGAACAAGCGCCGATGGCGATAATCCACCGCCCCCGTCACTCCCCGGCCGAAGAACCCCCGCTGATAACCGAGTTGCGCGCCGGCACGCCGGTTGGCGCGATAACGCAACCCGGCCAGATACACATCGCCACCACCACTCACGGCCCCGGTGAGCCCGGCCGCCGGCCGATCGTAGCGGTAACGCTGTGCCTGGGCGAAGAGTGACCAGTGTTCAGAAAACAACAAGCCGGCATCGAGGACCACCTGGCGCTGATCCACGGCACGCCCGCTGCCGACCGAACGCTGCCCGCCGGCCGAGAGCCCCCAGGTGAGGCGGCGAAAGCGCGAACCCTGCGACAAACGGGCGCTCCAATTCTCCCGGCGGCTCTCCCCGATCCCGTACCAGGACTGGGAAAACCCGCCCTCCAACGACAACAGTGCCCACCGCCCGAAACGATTCCCCCAACGGCCGGACAGCCGATACTGGTCCACGTCTCTCAAATTGCCTCCGGAAAGAAAGTAGTCCGACACCAGCCCCCGCTCCGGCGCGAGAATGCTCTGATTGCGCGAGGCCGAGAGATTCAACAGCAGGCGCCGCCGTAGAAACGAGCGCTCACCGGTCAAACGGAACTGGTGATACACCGTCTCTCCACCGGCCGGCACGCTCAATTGCCCCCGCATGCCGTAATCGACCCCCAACCGGCTCTTACCCCCCCGCAGCGCCAGACTCAGACGCGGCTGCACCTGCCCCACCCAGCTACGCCGCAAGTCCCCGGCGCTCTCCTGGCGCAAGTAGTTGTGGCTGAGGGAAAACTGGGCGCTGCCCTCGCGCTCCCAGGCGAAGGCCGCCGTCAGCGGGGCGAGCAGGCACACCGAGAGCAGCAACGCACGCCAGGGCAACACGTGCGGCCCCTAGTCGGACGACGGCGTATCGGAGGCGTGGCCGTAACCGTAGCCGTAACCGCCGTAATATCCCCCCCCACTGGGACGACGGTTCTTGTTGAGGATCAAACCCACGATCTTGTCGTCGTCCTCGATGGCGGACAACGCCTCCTTGACCCGCTCACGCAAGGTGCGATCGGCCTCCACCACCATCAGGATCTGGCCCGCCAGCCCGGCCAACACCCGCGACTCGTTGGTGAGCAGCACCGGTGGCGAATCGAAGATCACCACCCGGTCGGGATAGCGGTCCCGCAATTCATCCACCAGGGTCCGCATCCGCGCGCTGCCCAGCAGCTCACTGGCGTACTGATGCCGGCTGCCGGCCTGCAACAGCGACAGCTTGGGGATATTGGTCTTGAGCATGAACTGATAGAGCTCGGCGTGGGGATCGGTGAGGTAGTCGATCAACCCCTTCTGTGGCGCCAAGCCCAAATAGCGATGCAACGAGGGCTTGGCCACGTCGGCATCCACCAGCAACACCCGGCGGTCCAGCTCCATGGCGATGGAGATAGCCAGATTGATGGCGGTGAACGACTTACCCTCCCCGGCCAGGGCACTGGTGACCATCACCAGGTTGGCATCCGGCACCCGCAGCGGGGCCTCGGCGAAGGCGTTTTTCAATACCGCCCGTTTGATCTGTCGCAGCTCCTCCGCCAAGCGGCTGCGTCCCGCATCCGGGGTGAGGAAACCGCGACGCCGCAGAAGAGGGAGATCGATCTCCACCCGCCGGCTCTGTCCTGCCCCCCCTCTAGCGGGGGGGGAGGCATCGGTGGCGGGGGGCAGCGGTGCCTCGCTCCCCGGGGTCTCACCCCCCGCGGCCGCCTTGCCACGGGCCTGCATCGCCTTTTCGATGGTACTCATAAGCCAGCTCCCAAGA
>JALSHN010000112.1 GCA_026982215.1 Gammaproteobacteria bacterium | reverse complement strand
CGGGTGCATCATCTCCGGGGCACTCATCCGCCATTCCTTGTTGTTCTCCAGTGTGGTGGTGCGCGAGGGGGCCGAGGTGGAAGACTCGGTGATCCTGCCGGAGGTGACCGTGGAGCGTGGAGCGCGGCTGCGCAAGGTGGTGGTGGACAAGGGCTGCACCATCCCCGAGGGGATGGAGATCGGTTTCGATCCGCAAAAGGACGCCGAACGCTTCGAGATCAGTCCGGGGGGCGTGGTATTGGTGACCCCGGAGATGCTGGGCGAGGAGCGGCATTATGTCCGCTGAGGCGCCGTTGCCGGTGGTGCTGTGCTGGCACATGCATCAGCCGCAATACCGCAACGAGGCCACCGGCCGCTACGAACTCCCCTGGACTTACCTCCATGGCATCAAGGACTACGTGGACATGGCGGCGATCATCGAGGCCACCCCGGGGGCGCGGGCGGTGGTCAACTTCGCCCCCATCCTGCTGGAGCAGATCGATGACTACGCCGCCCAGGTGCGCGCCTTCCTCGATCACGGCGAGGCCATCCGCGATCCCTTGCTGGCCGCCTTGGCCGCCCCGGTGATGCCCGAGTCCCCGGAGGAGCGGACTCAACTGGTGCGGGCGTGCCTCAAGGTCAACCGCGACACGGTGGTCAACCGTTT
Organism: Gammaproteobacteria bacterium; assembly: GCA_026982215.1. GTDB lineage: Bacteria > Pseudomonadota > Gammaproteobacteria > S012-40 > S012-40 > S140-43. The sequence continues at coordinate 3,509 of JALSHN010000112.1, read as the reverse complement.
CGCCCCCTTCCGCCAACTGGCCGGCATTGCCGACGAGATCTTGGCCCGTCCCGAACTCATCGACTACATCGCCGACCAGTTCCTGGTGGATCTGTTGATGTGGTACCACTTGGCCTGGGTGGGGGAGACGGTGCGCCGCCACGACGAGCGGGTGAAGGCGTTGATGACCCGGGAGCGGCGTTACAGTCTCCACGAACGCCGTCAGCTCCTGGAGATCGTCGGCGAACTGCTCGCCGGGATCATCCCCCGTTATCGCGCCCTGTGGGACGACGGCCGGGTGGAGCTCTCCTTCACCCCCTACGCCCATCCCATCCTCCCCCTGCTCATCGACTTCGACAGCGCCCGCGAGGCCATGCCCGGGGTGCATCTGCCGGCTCACCAGGGCTATCCCGGCGGCGAGGCACGGGCCCGTTGGCACGTGCGCGAGGGTCTGGCGGTGTTCGAGCGCTTCTTCGGTCGCCGCCCGCTGGGCTGCTGGCCGGCCGAGGGCGGGGTGAGCGTGGAGATGCTGCCGTTGCTGGAGGAGGCCGGGGTGCGCTGGATCGCCTCCGGCGAGCGGGTGATGCGCAACAGCCTGGCCCATTCCGCCAAGGGTCGCCCGTTGGCGGATCGTTGTATTCACCGGCCCTACCAGGTGCGGGGGCACCAGATGCGCTTGTTCTTCCGCGACGACGGCCTCTCCGATCTCATCGGATTCAGCTACGCCAAATGGGATGCCGAGGAGGCGGTGACCGATCTGGTGGGCCATCTGGAGAACATCGCCGCCGCCTGTCCGGAGCGGGACCGGGCGGTGGTTCCCATCATCCTGGATGGCGAGAACGCCTGGGAGTACTACCCCGAGAACGGCCTGCCCTTCCTCACCCGCCTCTACGAACGCATCGCTGCCCATCCCGATCTGGAACTGGCCACTTTCGACGCGTGCCTGGAGATGCCCAGCCGCACCTTGGGGGACTTGGTGGCCGGTTCTTGGGTGTACGGCACCTTTTCCACCTGGATCGGCGATCCGGACAAGAATCGGGGCTGGGATCTGTTGTGCGACGCCAAGGCGGCCTACGATCAGGCCGTGGAGGACGGCCGGTTGCAAGGCGAGGCATTGCGCCGCGCCGAGCGGCAACTGGCCTACTGCGAGGGGTCGGACTGGTTCTGGTGGTTCGGGGACTACAACCCCGCCGAGTCGGTGAGTGATTTCGAGCGCCTCTACCGCATCCACCTCACCAATCTCTATCACATGATCGCTGCCGAGCCCCCCGAGGCGCTGGCCCACGCCCTCAGCCGAGGGGGCGGCGAGCCGGCGGTGGGCGGGGTGATGCGTCCGGGCGGCGAATGAGCGTGTTGGACCGGCGCCGTACCGGAATCCTGCTCCACCCCACCTCTCTGCCGGGTCCTGGGGAGACCGGGACGTTGGGCGCCGAGGCCCACCGCTTCCTCGATTTTCTCCAGGCGGCGGGGATGGGGTTGTGGCAGACGTTGCCCCTCACCCCGCCGCACGACGACGGCTCCCCCTACCAGGCCCTGTCCAGTTTCGCCGGTGATCCCCGGCTGCTCGATCCTGCCCCGGTGGTGGAGTGGGGTTGGTTGAATAGAGAGGAAACCGCCGCGGCGGATTGGCGTTTGCGGGCCTTCGAGGGGTTTATGCGCGCTGGCGGCCCATTGCTCCACGATTACCTGGCCTTCCGGGTGCGCCAGGTCCATTGGTTGGACGACTTCGCCCGTTTCCTGGTGTTGCACCGCCGTTTTCAACGGGCCTGGAGCGACTGGCCACCCCCCTATCGCGACCGCGAACCCGAGGCCCTGGAACGGCTGGAGCGGGAAGAGGAGAGTGCCTTGGAACAGATCCGCTTCGAGCAGTTCCTGTTCCAGCGCCAATGGCTGGCCTTGCGCCATGCCGCCAACGCCCGCGGCATCCTGTTGTTCGGCGATCTGCCCATCTTCGTGGCCCACGACAGCGCCGACGTCTGGGCCCATCGCGAACTGTTCCTGCTCGACGAGACGGGCCGGCCGCTGGAGGTGGCCGGGGTGCCGCCGGATTATTTCTCCGCCACCGGCCAGCGTTGGGGCAACCCCCTCTACGACTGGGATGCCTTGGCGGCACGCGGCTTCGACTGGTGGATCGAGCGTTTACGGGCCCAACTGGTGCTGTTCGATCTGGTGCGCATCGACCACTTCCGTGGTTTTCAGGCCTATTGGGCCATCCCTGCCGAGGCGCCCACCGCGGCCTCGGGGCATTGGGTGGAGGGGCCGGGGGCGGCCTTCTTCCAGGCCCTGGAGCAGCATTTCGGCAGCAATCTTCCCCTGGTGGCCGAGGACCTGGGCATCATCACGGCCGAGGTGGAGGCCCTGCGTGACCAGTTCGGCCTGCCGGGGATGAAAATTCTGCAATTCGCCTTCGATTCCGATGCCGCCAACCCCTATCTGCCCCACAACCACCGGGCCGATGCCGTGGTCTACACCGGCACCCACGACAACGACACCACCCTGGGCTGGTGGGTCGGATTGGACGAAGACCGTCGGCGCCGGGTCCAGGACTACCTCGGCCATCCCGCCGAGGCCATGCCCTGGCCGTTGATCCGCGCCGCGCTGGCCTCGGTGTGCCGGCTGGCGGTGATCCCCTTCCAGGATGCCTTGGCGTTGGGGAGCGAGGCACGGATGAACACCCCGGGGACCACCGAGGGCAACTGGCGCTGGCGTTTCCGTTGGGAGCAGGTGCCGCCCGAGCTGGCCGGGCGGCTGCGGTATCTGAACGGCCTCTACGGCCGTACCTGAATCAATCGTCGTCGAACTGGCGGATCACGCTGCGCAGGGCCATGGTCTCGGCGGTGAGGCTCTTGACCGCCTCGGCGGTGATCCGCGCCCCCTCGGCGCTCTCCTCGGCCACTTGGCGGATGCGGGCCATGTTGTCGTTCACCGACCCCACCACCTGGCTCTGCTCCTTGGCGGCATGGTTGATCTGGGCGCCCATTCCATGAATCTTCTCCACCGCCTCGGTGATGGCCTGGAGGCTCTCCTCCGCCTGTCGTGCCCGCTCCACGCTGGCCTCGCCGGCCTCCTTGCCCTGCTGCATTACCGCCACGCCTTCCTCGGCGGCTTTTTGCAGCGCCTCGATGATGCTCTGGATCTCCTCAGTGGAGCTTTGGGTGCGTGAGGCCAGGTTGCGCACCTCGTCGGCCACCACCGCGAAGCCACGGCCCGCCTCACCGGCGCGGGCGGCCTCGATAGCGGCGTTCAGGGCCAACAGGTTGGTCTGCTCGGCGATCTCGCTGATCACCTGGGCCACCATGCCGATCTTCTGGCTGCCCTCGGAGAGCCGGCCGATGGCGGCGGCGGCCCGTTCCAGATGGTCGGCCAATTGATCGATACCGGCGATGGTGTTGTGCACCACCTTCGAGCCCTCGGCGACGGCGTTCTGGGCCGCCTCGGCGGTTTCGGCGGTGTGTTGGGCATGTTGGGCCACCTCGTTGGCCGAGGCAGAGAGCTCTTCCACCGCGCTGGCCACTTGATCGATCTCGTTG
>JALSHN010000111.1 GCA_026982215.1 Gammaproteobacteria bacterium | reverse complement strand
AAGCCTGGCCCGATGCCTGGCGAGACATCACCGCCGCCGGCAACCGCCACCCCCCCATGACCCTGCGCATCAATGGCGATCGCCAAACCGCCTTGGCGGCGCTGACCGCCGCCGGCCTCCCGGCCCACCCCCACCCCCACGTGGACAGCGCCGTGGTCCTGGACACCCCCTGCCCGGTGGAGCGCCTACCCGGCTTCAATGACGGCCGTCTCTCGGTACAAGACGCCAGCGCCCAACTGGCCGCCCCTCTGCTCGACCCCCGTCCCGGCATGCGGGTCCTGGACGCCTGTGCCGCCCCCGGCGGCAAGACCGCCCACCTACTGCAACACAGCCCCCGACTGGAATTACACGCCCTGGACCGCAGCCGACAGCGACTGCAATCGGTGGCACAAAACCTCGCCCGCCTGCGGCGCGATGCCCGACTCATCGCCGCCGACGCCGCCCGCCCCGGGGACTGGTGGGATGGCCGTCCCTACCAGCGTATCCTCCTCGACGCCCCCTGCAGCGCTACCGGCGTCATCGACCGTCACCCCGACATCAAACACCTGCGCCGGGCGAGCGACATCCCCGCCCTCGCCGCCCGCCAAGCCACCCTGCTCGAGGCCCTCTGGCCTTTACTGGCCGAAGGCGGCATCCTGGTGTATGCCACCTGCTCGGTACTGCCCCAGGAAAATGCCGACGTGATCGACGCCTTCCTGGCGCGCCACCCCGAGGCCCGGCCCCTTCCCATCGAAGCCCCCTGGGGACGGCCGGCGGGGGCCGGGCGGCAGATCCTCCCCGGCGCGGAGATGGACGGATTCTTCTATGCACGGCTGGAAAAACGTCCTTGAACGCAGCCTGCTCGCCTGCCTGGCCCTGCTGCTCACCCTCGACGCCCAGGCACAGGGCATCTTCATCCGCCACGCCGAGACCTATCTCGACGGCGACATCCTGCGCCTGGACGCCGACATCGACTACCGCCTCCCCGAAGACGTCCGCCAAGGACTGGAAAACGGCCTGGCGGTGATCCTCGCCCTGGAGATCCACATCCTGCGCCATCGCGACTGGCTGTGGAACGAAACCGTGGCCCAGCTCACCCAGCGCTACCGCTTGCGCTACCTGCCCCTGTCGCAACAATACGAGGTGATCAACCTCAACAGCGGCGCTCGCTACGCCTATCCCAGCCTGGCCCTGGCCCTCAACCACATGGACCACCCCCGCGCCCTGCCCTTGGTGGACCGCCGTCTGCTCCAGAGCGGCGAGCGCCACCTCGGCGCGCTGAGGGCCTACATCGACGCCGACGAACTTCCCGTCACCCTGCGCCTGCTGAGCCACTTCACCAGCGGCTGGCGCGCCGGCAGCGACTGGTACCGATGGCCGATCGAACTCCCCTGAAACGCTCCGGGCGGCAACTGTTCCTCGGCTTGGCGGGTTCGGCGCTGCTGCTCGCCTCGCTCTATCTACTCGCCCAAGGGGTGCGTGACGGCTCCCGCGAACCCTGGATGAGCGCCCTGGTGCTCATCAACCTCGCCGCCGTCGTCTCCCTCGCCATCGTCGTCTTCCTCCAAGGCCTGCGGCTGCTGCGGCAATACCGCGAACGCGAACTGGGCTCGCGCCTCACCGCCCGCCTGGCCGGCGCCTTCATCCTCCTCAGCCTCATCCCCGTCGGCCTGGTCTATTATTTCTCCGCCGGCTTCCTCAAAACCGGCATCGACGGCTGGTTCGACCCCCGCATCGAACGCTCGCTGGACCAGGCCCTCGGCCTCAGCCGCGCCGCCTTGCAAGAACACATGCGCCGTGCCCGCGACATGCTGGAGAGCCTGCGCGCCGAACTGCGCGACCTGCCCGCAAACGACTACCCCCTGGTTCTCGGCGAGCTCAGCCACCGCCACCGACTCAACGAACTCACTCTCTACGCCCGTGACGGCCGCATATTGGCCAGCCACTCCAGCGCCACCGACCGCCTCCTCGGCCCGCGGCCGGCACAGCACCGCTGGCTGCAGGCCCAACAAGGGCAGACCGTCGTCGCCCTGGACACCCGCCCCAACCTCCACATCCGCCTCCTCGCTCCCGTGGAGAACGGCCCCAACCCGGCCCACCTGCTCCACGCCGCCCTCCCCGTCCCCGAGCGCCTCGGCGCCCTGGCCAGCGCCGTGGAACAGGCCTACAGCCGTTACCACGAACTCATCTTCCTCCAGCGCCCGCTGGAATTCGGCTTCCTGCTCACCCTCACCCTGGTGGTGATCCAAAGTGTCCTCCTCGCCGCCTGGGCCGCCCTGCTCATCGCCCGCCGGCTCATGGAACCCCTGAGACTGCTGGCCCTGGGCACCCGGGCCGTGGCCGCCGGCGACTACCGTCACACCCTTCCCGAGATGCGCGACGACGAACTGGGCACCCTGCTACGCTCCTTCAACGACATGACCCGCCGCCTCACCCGCGCCCGCGACGAGACCGAACTCCACCGCCGCGAACTGGAACGCCAGAAAGGCCACCTCGAGACCCTGTTGAGCCACCTCAGCTCCGGCGTCCTGGGCATCGACCGCCGCGGGCGGCTGCACAGCCACAACCCCGCCGCCGAACGCCTGCTCGGCCAAACGCTCACCCCCCTGCAAGGGCGCCCCCTGAGCGAACTGATCCGCCACCGCCCCGAACTCACCCCGTTGCATCAAGCCCTGGCACGCCACCGCCACCAGGACGGCTGGGAAATCCAACTGCCGGTGGACGAACGCATCCTCCTCTGTCGCGGCGCCGCCCTCAAAGCAGCGGACCAACGGCGTGGCGGCACCGTGATCCTCATCGACGACATCACTGCCATGATCGAGGCCCAGCGCCATGCCGCCCGCAGCGAGCTCGCCCGTCGCCTGGCCCACGAAATCAAAAACCCCCTCACCCCCATCCAGCTGGCCGCCGAACGCCTCGACCGGCGTCTCAGCGGCACCCTCCCCCCCGCCGAAGAAGCCATACTCCACCGCGCCACCGGCACCATCATCGCGCAAGTGAGCCACCTCAAAGACCTGGTCCACGCCTTCAGCAGCTACGCCCGCGAACCGCAGCTGGAAAAACGCCCCCTCGATCTCAATGCCATCGTGGAAGAAATGGCCGAACTCTACCGCCTGAGTGCCCCTCCCCTGTCCGTGACCCTGCACCTCCAGCCCCTGCCCCCCATCGAGGCCGACGCCGGACGACTGCGACAACTGCTGCACAATCTGCTGAAAAATGCCCGTGAAGCCAGCGAAGGACGCCCCGTCCAGGTGCACATCACCACCCAAGCCGAGGCCGGCGCCGTCACCCTGTGCGTCGAAGACGACGGCCCCGGCATCCCCGACGAACTCCTGGATCGCATCTTCGAACCCTATCTCACCACCAAGCCCCGGGGCAGCGGACTGGGGCTGGCCATCTGTCGCCGCATCGTCGAGCAACATGGCGGGCACATCCTCGCCGGCAGGCGCGACGGCGGCGGTGCCCGCCTGTGCATCCGCCTTCCCGCCCCCCAACGCTCCCCCCGACCACGGGAGATGAACGGATGAACCAGCGCATTCTGATCGTGGACGACGAACCCGACATCCGCCAGACCCTGGGCGAGATCCTTGAAGACGAAGGCTATGCCGTGGACACCGCCGGCAACGGCGCCCAGGCCCGCGAACGTTTCCAGCGCCACCCCCCCGACCTCGTCCTGCTCGACATCTGGATGCCCGACATCGACGGCATCACCTTGCTGCGGGAATGGCAACGCCAACGCCACCTGCCCATCGTCGTCATGTCCGGCCATGGCACGGTGGAAACCGCCGTGGAGGCCACCCGCCTGGGCGCCTTCGACTACCTGGAAAAACCCCTCTCCATGACCCGCCTGCTGGCCACCCTCGAGCGCGCCCTGGGTGTCCCGCCGCAACAAGCGCCGCCGCCCCCCGCCACCCCGCTGGTGAGCCGCAGCCCGGCGATGAACCAGCTGCAACAACGGCTGTTGCGCCTCGCCCCCCAGCCCTACGGCATCACCCTGTGGGGCCCCCCGGGAAGCGCCAAACGGGTCCTGGCCCGGCTGATCCACCGACACAGCCCGCGCAACCACGGCCCCTACACCGTCCTCGACGCCGAAGCCCCCGGCGCAGCCTGGCAACGACTCGACGACCACGGCACCTGGCAAGAATGGGCCGGTGGCAGCCTGGCCCTGTTGCATCTGGAACGCCTGCCCCTGGCCCTGCAACAGCGTCTGCTGGCACGACTGGACGGCGGGCCG
>JALSHN010000110.1 GCA_026982215.1 Gammaproteobacteria bacterium | reverse complement strand
AAGAGATCTACTCCCACATCCACCGGCTGCAACAACAGCACAAAAAGCGCAAACGCAAACTGGCCGCCCTGCTCAACCGCTTCCAGGAATCCACTGCGGCGATGCCCGATGCCACCGTGGTCCTCGACGCCCTGGGGCGCATCGAATGGTTCAACCGCGCCGCCGTCCGGCTGCTGGGCCTGCGCCAACCCCAGGACCGCGGCCAACGCATCCACAACCTGCTGCGCAGCCCCGAATTCACCCGCTACCTGCTGGCGGGCGACTACGACACCCCGCTGCTCTTCACCTCGCCGGCCCACCCCGGGACCACCCTGGCCATCCACATCATCCCCTACGGCAACAAGCAGCGGCTGCTCATCGCCCGTGACGTCACCCGGCTGCAACGCTTGGAACGCATCCGCCGCGACTTCGTCACCAACGTTTCCCACGAATTGCGCACCCCGCTGACGGTGATCCGCGGCTACCTGGAATCGCTGCAACAAGACGAGGACTGCCGGGAGAGCTGTGGCCGCGCCCTGGACACCATGGCTCAGCAGGCCCAGCGGATGCAGAACATCGTCGAGGACCTGCTGCTGCTCTCCCGACTGGAAACGGCCTCCACCAGCGACCATGACCGCCCGGTGGCCGTCCCCACCCTGCTCAAGACCCTCCACGAAGACGCCCAACTGCTGGCCAAGGAGGCGGGCCACCGCGTCACCCTGGAATGCGACGAGGCGCTGTGGCTGAGGGGCAACGAGAAAGAACTCTACAGCGCCTTTTCCAACCTGGTGACCAACGCCATCAAATACACCCCTGAGCCCGGGGAGATCCACATCCGCTGGTTCCACGATGCCGAAGGCGCCAAGTTCGAGGTACGCGACAACGGCATCGGCATCCCCGCCCAGGAGATCCCGCGGATCACCGAACGTTTCTACCGGGTGGACGTGGGCCGCTCTCGGGAGGCCGGTGGCACTGGCCTGGGGCTGGCGATCGTCAAACACGTCCTCAAGCGCCATGGCGCCCGGCTCACCGTGGAAAGCACCCCCGGCCAGGGCAGCACCTTCACCTGCATCTTCCCCCCCGAGCGCATCGTCTCCCAGGCCGCCTGAGCTGTCATCTGTTTGTCATATTTCTTTCCGAAAACCGTCATTTTCCCACGGCAAAATAGCGCCACGACGGTAAAATTCACTGCAACGGAGACGTCACATGAAACGCACCCTGCTCGCCCTCGGGCTCGGTCTCGGGCTGACCACCACTGCCCAGGCACTGCCCAAACTCGACCCCCAACTGCCCGATTATCAAAAAACGTCCGGGGTGGCCGGCAACCTCTCCAGCGTCGGCTCCGATACCCTGGCCAATCTCATGACCCTGTGGGCCGAGGAATTCAAGCGCCTCTACCCCAACGTCAACATCCAGATCCAGGCCGCCGGCTCCTCCACCGCCCCCCCCGCGCTCACCGAAGGCACTTCCAACCTGGGCCCCATGAGCCGCAAGATGAAACCCAAGGAAATCGCCGCCTTCGAGAAAAAATACGGTTACAAGCCCACTGCCATCCGGGTGGCCATCGATGCCCTGGCGGTGTTCGTCCACAAGGACAACCCCCTCAAAGGGCTGACCATCCCCCAGGTGGATGCCATCTTCTCCTCCACCCGCAAGTGCGGTTACCCGGAAGACATCACCCGCTGGGGGCAGCTCGGACTCACCGGCGAGTGGAAGAACCGCCCCATCCAGCTCTATGGACGCAACTCGGTCTCCGGCACCTACGGGTATTTCAAGAAAAAGGCCCTGTGCAAGGGTGACTTCAAGCCCACGGTGAATGAACAACCCGGCTCGGCCTCGGTGGTACAGTCCGTCTCCAGCTCACTGAACGCCATCGGTTATTCCGGCGTGGGCTACAAGACCACCGGCGTGCGCACCGTGCCGCTGGCCAAGAAACCAGGCAAACCCTACTACGACGCCACCCCGGAGAACGCCATCGCCGGCAAATACCCCCTGTCGCGTTTCCTCTATATCTATGTCAACAAACACCCCAACAAGCCGCTACCGCCACTGGAGCGGGAGTTCATCAAGATGGTGCTCTCCAAGATCGGCCAGCAGGTGGTGGTGAAGGACGGCTACATCCCTCTGCCGCACAAGGTGGTGCTCAAGGAACTGAAAAAACTCCAGTGAGCCCCGGCAGGCACACACCGAAAACGAAAACGGCCCCCGCGGGGCCGTTTTCATTTGCTCAATCCCACAAGGCATCAAAACAACTCCACCTCGCCCTCGCTCATGTCCTCCTGACCCACCGGACCACCGCCACGCTCCTGGATCCGGGCACGGTAATCGGTCAGCGACCGATGCCCCAGGCTGCGGCGCTCCTCGACATCCCCTTCCCGGCTCATGCCCTCCAGCTCAGCCATGAAGCCATCCAGGTGCGCCAGACCCTGCTCCACGTGTTCCACCAGTTGACGGACGATGTCCTCGAACTGCAGGCCGCGCACGGCATTGGCGGTCACCTCGTCGATGGCCGCGGTGATGCCGCCGATCTCGCCCACCTTGGCGGCGGTCTGCTCACCGAACTCACTCAGACGCGCCACCATCTCGTCAGCACGGCCCTTGGCGGTGATGGCGGTATTGAGGTCCTTGGAGGCCACCTCGCTGATCAATGCCCGCACCTCGGCGAACATCCCGCGGGTGCGTTCCACCTGCTGGCCGATCTTGTCGGAGAACTGGGTGGAGTGGAGCGAGAGGTTGCGCACCTCATCGGCCACCACCGCGAAACCTCGGCCGGCCTCGCCGGCACGGGCGGCCTCGATGGCGGCGTTGAGCGCCAGCAGATTGGTGCGATCGGCAATACTCTTCACCTCGTTCAATAAGGTGAAGATCTGTTCGAACTCGCTGGCCATGTCGTCGATCTTGTAGACGGTGTGCACCGTCTGTTTGGAGATCTGCAACATGCTCTCGATGAGGAATTGCAGGATGTCCTTGGTGTCCTGGGCGAAACGCTGCAGGTTGAGCTCGTTTGCCCCGCCGCCCTCTTCGCCCATGTCGGTGATGATGCGGGCGACCAGCTCTTTCTGGTCGGCGGCATGGCGGTTGTAGTGGTTGAAGACCTCGTTCAACTGGGCCACCGCCTCGGAGACCAGGCCGCGTACCCGTTCCAGATCCTGGCGCAGGAGCTGGGTATGGTGGCGTACCTCCGGGAGCACCACTTCCCAAATTTCGTCTTCGCGCTCCGTCTGGGAGGCCTGTTGCCGCTGTGCATCCTCCTCGGCCACCCGCCGGACCCGCCGCCGTCCCAACGCCCCGAGAATCAAACACCCGAGTACCCCGCCCGCCGCAGCCACCCCCAGGTCCAATTCGATGCTGCGGCCATGGCCCCACCAGCCAAGGCCAGCGGCGACGGCCAGCCCCACCCCCCACAGCAGCACCCAGCGGCCTCGTGTCGTGGATCGTTCACTCGAACTCATGGTTCACATCCCTGATCGCTCCCGCCCCCTATCGGTTCTGCGGGACAAAAACTTGAGTGCCACCAGGGAAACGTCGGCGTCAACGGCGGGCGGCCCGGGTGTAGAGGGCAATGATGTCGGCACGAATCGCCTCGGCGGCGGTGCCATGGGGATAGAGAAGCAACACCCGGCCTCGGGCGTCGATGAGGTAGAGATAAGCGCTGTGGGCGATGTGGCCTTCGGCCTCGCGCACGGCATTGACCCGATAGCGCCCACTCACCTCCGCCACCGCTTCGGGGGTCCCGCTGAGGCCGACGATATCCTCGTCGAACCAGGCGAGGTAATCCCTCAACACCGCGGGAATGTCGTGGCGCGGGTCCAGGGTGACGAACAACCGCGCCGGACGCAGAGCCTCGGGCAGCCGCGAGACCACCTGCTGCATCACTCCCAGGGTGTCGGGGCAGATGTCCGGGCAACGGGTGTAACCGAAGGCCAGCAAGGCCAGCGGCCGCTCCAGCCGTTCGAGCCGGAACGGCCGCCCGCGCTGATCCACCAGCGCCAGTGGCCCGCCGATGGACTCGGCCGGCCGTAGGCCGTGCCAAGCCGGGGGATCCCCGCCCCCGGCCCAGCACGTACCCAGCGGGATCAACAACCAGGCCAGGAACCCACGCCAGCGCCGGCTCATGAGCCTGGATCTGTGCCCTTGATGCTCTCCAGATAGGCGACGATGTCGTCGATCTCGGCATCGGTGAGTTCCAGCCCCCATTGCGGCATCACCGGCGAGCGGCCCATGGCGGCCCCACCCAATTTGATG
>JALSHN010000109.1 GCA_026982215.1 Gammaproteobacteria bacterium | reverse complement strand
TGATGCGGTCGATGAGGGGCTGGAGATCCATCAGAACCGTTCCAGTTCGGGATGGGGCAGTCGGCCTCCATGGACGTGCATCCCGCCCAGTTCGGCGCAGCGGTGGAGGGTGGGGATGGCTTTGCCAGGGTTGAGCAGCTCCCGGGGGTCCAAGGCGGCTTTGACGGCGTGGAATTGGGCGAGCTCCGGGGTGGCGAACTGGTGGCACATGGCATCGAGTTTTTCCACGCCTACCCCGTGTTCACCGGTCACCGTGCCGCCGACGTCCACGCAGATCTTGAGGATTTCGGTGCCCATGGCCTCGGCCTGTTCCAGCTCCCCAGGGCGGTTGGCGTCGTAGAGGATCAGGGGATGGAGGTTGCCATCGCCGGCGTGGAAGACGTTGACCACCCCCAGCCGATGGCGTTGGGAGAGGTCTTCGATGCGCCGAAGCACTTCGGGAAGACGGTGGCGGGGGATGGTGCCGTCCATGCAGTAGTAGTCGGGGGCCAGGCGGCCGGCGGCGGGGAAGGCGGCCTTGCGACCCGCCCACAACCGTTGGCGCTCGGCCTCCTCGCGGGCGACCTGGATCTGCTGGCAGCCATGGGATCGGGCGATGGCCTCCACCCGTTCGATCTGGGCCTGGACTTCGGCCTCGGTGCCGTCCAGTTCACACAGGAGCAGCGCCCCGGCATCGCGAGGATAGCCGGCATGGACGAAGTCTTCGGCGGCCCGGGTGGCCAGCCGGTCCATCAGTTCCAGGCCGGCGGGAATCAGGCCGGCGGCGATGATATCGGCCACCGCCTGTGCCGCAGGTTCGATGTCGTCGAAGGCCAGCAGCAGCACGGCAGCGGCGGGAGGCAGGGGCAGCAGTCGCAGGCTCACCTCCACGACGATGCCCAACAGGCCCTCCGAGCCGGTGAACAGGGCGATGAGGTCGGGGCCGGGGGCGTCCAGAGTGCCTCCCCCCAGTTCCAGTAGCTCGCCATCGATGGTGAGGATCTTGAGGCCGCGGATGTTGTGGACGGTGAGGCCGTATTTGAGGCAGTGGACGCCGCCGGAGTTCTCCGCCACGTTGCCACCGATGGTGCAGGCGATCTGGGAAGAGGGGTCGGGGGCGTAGAACAGGCCATGGGGGCGGGCGGCCTGGCTCACCGCCAGGTTGCGCACCCCGGGTTGGACCCGGGCAATGCGGTTTGCGGGGTCGATTTCGAGGATGCGATTCAGTCGGGCCAGGGAGAGGACCAGGGCGTTTTCTTGGGGCAGGGCACCGCCGGAGAGGCCGGTGCCGGCGCCGCGAGCGATCACGGGGACATCGTGGGCCCGGCAGGCGGCGATGATGCGGCGGATTTGCTCGGTTTCTCGGGGCAGGGCGACGGCGGCGGGGAGGCGGCGGTAGGCGGAGAGGCCGTCGCACTCATAGGGTCGCAATTCTTCCTCTTCGGTGAGTAGGCCGTCCTCGGGGAGGATGCGGTTTAGCTCATAGAGGAGACCGCGGGGCAGTCGATGGGTGCTGTCCTGCATCGGCGGTATCTTATAGTAAACTGCTCGGGTTTTCGAAGGTCGCCCCATTACAATTTTAGATACCAGGAGATGCGCATGAGCTCGCCCTTTCATCCTCCCCGCCGGGTCTTGATGGGCCCGGGCCCTTCCGATGTCTCGCCGCGGGTGTTGGAGGCCCTGGCACGGCCCACCATCGGCCATCTGGACCCTGAGTTCGTGGCCTTGATGGACGAGATCAAGGGATTGTTGCAGTACGCCTTTCAGACCGAAAACCCCATGACCATGCCGGTCTCTGCGCCGGGGTCGGCGGGCATGGAGTGCTGCTTCGTCAATCTGGTGGAGCCGGGGGATACGGTGGTGGTGTGCCAGAACGGCGTCTTCGGCGGGCGAATGAAGGAAAACGTCATCCGTGCCGGCGCCAAACCGGTGATGGTGGAGGATCCCTGGGGGCGGGCGGTGGATCCGGACAAGCTGCGTGATACCTTGAAGCGCCACCCCGAGGCCTCATTGGTGGCCTTCGTCCATGCCGAGACCTCCACCGGGGCACAATCCGACGCCGCGACTTTGTGCGCCATCGCCCGGGAGTTCGATTGCCTGACCCTGGTGGATGCGGTGACCTCGTTGGGGGGGACGCCGGTGCGGGTGGACGCGTGGGGGGTGGATGCCATCTATTCGGGGACGCAGAAGTGCCTCTCCTGTCCCCCGGGCCTCTCGCCGGTGAGCTTCTCCGAGCGGGCCCTGGAGCGGATTCGGGACCGCGGCCATCCGGTGCAGAGTTGGTTCCTGGATCTCAACTTGGTGATGAGTTATTGGGGGGAGGGGACGCAGCGGGCCTATCATCACACCGCGCCGGTGAACGCCCTCTATGGTCTTCACGAGGGGCTCACCATGCTCCGCGAAGAAGGGCTGGAGAATGCCTGGGCGCGCCATCGCCGCCATCACCAGGCCTTGAAGGCCGGCCTGGAGGCCATGGGGCTGGAGTTCGTGGTTCCGGAGGCCGAGCGCCTGCCGCAGCTCAACGCGGTGCGCATCCCCGAAGGGGTGGAGGATGCGTCGGTGCGCCGTCGCCTGTTGGACGCCTACGGTCTGGAGATCGGTGCCGGTCTGGGTGCCTTGGCGGGCAAGGTGTGGCGCATCGGTTTGATGGGCTATGCCTGCAATCGCCGTAACGTGACCTATTGCCTCAGTGCCTTGGAGTCGGTGTTGGGTGAGGCAGGCGCCGCCATCGAGCGCGGGGTGGCGCTGGAGGCCGCGCAGCGGGCCTACGATCGGATGTGAGGGGGTGCGCTCTGGGGCTGTTTGAGGTTCAATCGAGCCGTTCTTGAACCAGCACCCAGGGCGCGGTCACCACGGCCAGAAAGCGGGGGCGGCGACGGTGCCACTCGCGCAGGTCGGTTTCGCTCACTCGACTGATCAGGCCCTCTTTCGCCCAGCGTTCCACGCGGCGGGTGTCGTCGCTGCAGATGGCCTGGGCCGCTTCCAGGAAGTCCAGTGCCGGGGCGATCTTCACCACCCGTTTCAAATAGGGGGTGAGCTCCCCGTAGTCCATCTCGCCCATTTGTCGGGCCAGTTCTTCGCGCAGTTGTCGTGTTTCGCGGTTCATCTCCCCGATTGTACACGTCTGCGTTGCTTTCGGGGTGCTCAGAGGTAAGGCGAGAATAGCCAGCAGGTGGCGTCGCGCAGTCGTTGGGGCAAGGGACGGGCGGCGATCTCTTCGGCGCTGAGTTCGCGGGCGGCCTCGCGCAAGCGCAGGGTGTGGCCGGCCAGCCGGGCGGCGAACAGCGGGTCGGCGATCTCCACATTGAGTTCGAAGTTGAGGCGCAGGCTGCGGTTGTCGAGGTTGGCCGAGCCGATGTGGGCGTAGAGACGGTCGATGATCAGCAGTTTGCTGTGATCGAAGGGGGGCGGCTGCAGGTGGATGCGGACGCCATGGGCGAGGAGTTCCAGCAACAGGTTGCGGCTGGCCCAGTCCACGTAGGGGAGGTTGCTGCGCTCGGGAAGGATGACGGAGACCTCGATTCCGCGCAGGGCGGCGGCTTGGAGGGCGTAGAGCAGAGGCGGTGGGGGGATGAAATAGGGGGTGACGGCGAGGACTTCGTGGCGGGCGGCGCCGATGGCGCCTTCCAGGGTGAGGATCAGTTTGTCCAGGTCTTCGTTGGGGCCGTCCACCAACACGCGGGCATGACTGTCACCCGCGGGGGACGGCAGCGGCGAAGGGGGAAGGGCCTCGCCGGTGGTGAAGCGCCAGTCTTCGCGGAAGACGTCTTCCAATTCCGCGACCACCGGGCCGCGGACACGGAAGTGCAGGTCGCGGGTGGGGTGGGGGGTGTCCTGGATCAGGTGTCGGTCGCCGATGTTCATGCCGCCGGTGAAACCGAGGCGACCGTCCACCACTAGCAGTTTGCGGTGGTTGCGCAGGTTGATGTAGGGGGTGGGGGGAATGAGGCGGGGTGGCAGGAAACGGGCCACGGTGACCCCGGCCCGTTTCAGTCTGTACGAGGCGGGCGGCCAGCTATAGTGCTCGCCCACGGCGTCCAGGAGGACCCGGACCCTCACGCCCCGGGATCGGGCATGGGCGAGGGCCTTGATGAAGCGCTGGCCGGTGGCATCGGTCTCGAAGATGTAACTGCTGAGGAAGACCCGCTCCCGGGCCGAGTCGATGGCCTGGAGCATGGCGGGATAGGCGCCCTCGCCGTTTTCCAGGACTTCGATGTGGTTGCCGGCCAGCAGGGGACGGCGGGCGACCCGTTGAGAGACGGCGACGAAGGGGCGCAGCGGCAGGGCGATGG
>JALSHN010000108.1 GCA_026982215.1 Gammaproteobacteria bacterium | reverse complement strand
GGAACAAGCCCAACTGGAAGCCTCGGGCAGACCACCCATGGCGCCGTTCAGTGAAGGGGGGCGCCTCCCCTCCACTCAACCGATAACCCCGCAACCAAAAGGGGACACTTCTGAATGGCAGAAAAGGGGACATTTCTGAATTGGGTTGACAGGGGGGCGCGGGTCTTTGCCATTTGCATCTGCCGGGGCCACAATTCGCAGCGGTATCTTGGAGGCTTTTGGTGATGCGTCGTTTGCTGTCGGACCTGGAATCCCGCCTCACTCAAGCGGCCCCGCGGCGCCGGCACCATCCCTTGACCCCGCGGGTGCGCCATGAACAGATTCTCCAGCTTTATCGCCACTCGCCGGTGGCGCTGGTGGGGATGCCTTTCTCGGCGCTGGCCCTGGCCTATGCCACTGCCCCGGAATTCTCTCAAGGCTGGCTGGTGTTGTGGTTGACGGTGATTTTCTCCTTGACTGGGCTACGGGCGGCCCTGGTGGTCTATTTCCGCCGCCGACGACCCGATCCGCTGCAGATCAGTGGTTGGGGGCGTGCCTATACTCTTTTGGAGCTGGCCTCGGGGATCACCTGGGGGGTGACGGGGGCAGCCCTGCCCGCTTTGGACCCGCTCCACCAGGTCTTCACCAGTTTCATCTTCGCCGGCATGGTGGGCGGGGGCATGGCCATCCTCGCCCCTTATCTCCCCGCAGTGTCCGCTTTCGTGATTCCAGCGGTCTCGCTGTTCGCCTTTCATACCCTGGGGGTTCCGGGCGAGCTGGGACCGCTGATGTTCGCCCTCACCCTGCTCTACGGCGCGGTGATGATCAGCGTGGCGTGGTTCATGAACCACCAGATCCATGACGCCATCGCGCTGCGCTTCCATAATGACGACCTGGTGGCGGCGCTGCAGGAAGGCAACCGCCGCCTCAGCGAGGAAGTGGCCGAGCGCGTGGCCCTGGCGAAGGATCTGGACCGCTCCCGATCCGAGTTGAGCGCCATCCTCAACAACATGCAAGACACCTTCTTTCGCACCGACCGCGAGGGGCGGCTGCTGTGCGCCACGTCTTCACTGAAGACCCTGTTGGGGATCAGCCCCAGCGAGGCAGAGCAACGTCCGGTGCGCGACTTCCTCGTCGATCCCGCAGACGAGGCCCGGCTGCTGGAACGGCTGCACGAACAAGGCGGGATGGTGACCAATCACGAACTTTCCCTGCGTCACCGCGACGGCCATCCCGTGTGGGTGTCGGTGAATGCCCAGTTCTACTATGACGAGGAAGGTAACGTCCGCGGCTTGGAAGGCACCCTGCGTGACGACCGCGAACGCCGTCAAGCCCTGGAGGCAGCCTTCAAGGCCAAAAACGACTACCGCCGCCTGTGGGAATTCAACCGCACCATTCTCGACAACTCCCCGGTGGGCATCATCCGCCTGGACCACCGGCTGCGGATCATGTACATGAACCCGGAAATGCGGCGTATCACCGGGGTGCCCGAAGGGGAGGAATCGGCTGCCGTCGGCCAAGCCATCGACCACCTGCCCACAGTGACGGTGAGTGGTTTGAGCCCGGCCTTACGTTCTCTCAAAGAAGGGCGTGAGTTCGCCATCACCACCCCGTACACCTCCCTCTACGGCAAGACCACCTATCTCGAGGCTTTGGGTGTCCCCCTGATGGACGAAAATGGCTTCCACGGCGCCGTGCTGGTGATCCGCGACGTCACCGAGCAAGAAGAAGCCGCCCGCGCCCTGCGCGAGGCCCGGGACCAGGCCGAAGAAGCCAGTCGCACCAAGAGCGCCTTTCTCGCCAACGCCAGCCACGAGCTGCGCACCCCCCTCACCGGCATTCTCGGCGCGTTGGAATTACTGCAAAAGGACAATCCCGGCGAAACTCAGCGCCAACGACTCCAATTGGCCGAACAGGCCGCCCGCCACCTCAGCCACCTGGTGGACGACCTGCTCCTACTGGCCCGGGGCGAATCCAGCGGCCCCCGATGGAGCCCCGTGGAACTGACACGGGCCATCCACGAAGACACCGCCCTGCTGGCGAACGAAGCGCGTGGCAAAGGGCTGGATTTCCAGCTCAACCTGTCCTCCGAACTCCCCGAAGTGGTCTACGTGGACCGCCAGTGGCTGCGCCAGATCATCACCAACCTGGTCTCCAACGCCATCAAATTCACCGAAAAGGGACGAATCGAAGTCTGCCTGCGAGTGGACCGTTACGGCGTGGACCGGGTCTACCTGCACCTGGAAGTGAGCGACACCGGTATCGGCATTGCGGTGAAAGACCGCGAGCGCATCTTCGAACCCTTCACCCGTCTGGAGGGCCACGAAGGCGAGATCCCCGGTACCGGTCTCGGCACCACCATCGTCCGCGAACTCGCCCAACGACTCGGCGGCAAGGTCTGGGTGGAAAGCGAGCCCGGCCGGGGCAGCCGATTCCACGTCCTCCTCGCGCTGCCCCTGCACATGGACATCCGTACCCCCGCGGAACCGCACGCCACCCTCGACGCCCCCCCCGCCAACGCGCTGCGGGTCCTGTTGGCCGAAGACAACGCCATCAATCAGGCCGTGGTCCAAGACATCCTCACCGGCCTGGGGCATCGGGTGGACATCGCCGAAAACGGCCGCCAGGCGGTGGAACGCTGGCAGGACACTCGCTACGACGTCATCCTCATGGATGCCCAGATGCCCGATCTGGACGGACTGGAGGCCTGTCGCGAGATCCGCCGGCGCGAACGGCGCGAAGGACGCGCACGCACCCCCATCATCGCCCTCACCGCCCACGCCTTCGACGACGATCGCCG
Source organism: Gammaproteobacteria bacterium (assembly GCA_026982215.1). Taxonomy (GTDB): domain Bacteria; phylum Pseudomonadota; class Gammaproteobacteria; order S012-40; family S012-40; genus S140-43. Next base: position 1,519 of record JALSHN010000108.1, on the reverse strand, counting down.
CGCCTGCCTCGATGCCGGGATGGACGACTACCTCACCAAACCGCTGTCCATCGACGAACTGGACCGGGCCTTGCGACGCATCTGCCATCGCGAGGGCCGCCCCCATCTGAGGCTGGTCAAAAACTGACCCGTTCCAACCACATGGCATCGCCATAAGAAAAAAAACGGTACCGCCGCTCCACCGCATGGCGATAAGCGGCCAACACCCGCTCCCGTCCCGCCAGCGCGCTCACCAGCATCAACAACGTCGAACGGGGCAGATGGAAATTGGTGATCAACGCATCCACCACCCGGAAGCGATAACCTGGATAGACGAACAGGCGCGTTTCTCCCTGGAACGGCTGCAGCCGCCCTCCCTGAGCGGCACTCTCCAAGGCCCGCAGCGCCGTGGTCCCCACCGCCACCACTCGCCCGCCGCGCGCCCGTGCCCGCGCCACCGCCGTCACCACCGCCTCGGGGACATCCAGCCACTCGGCGTGCATCACGTGGTCCTCCACCCGTTCCACCCGCACCGGCTGAAACGTCCCGGCCCCCACATGCAAGGTGACGAAGGCCCGATCCACCCCGGCATCCGCCAACCGTTCCAACATCGCCTCATCGAAATGCAGCCCGGCGGTGGGCGCAGCCACCGCCCCGGGACGGCGGGCGAACACCGTCTGATAACGCTCGCGATCCAACGGCTCATCGGCACGATCGATATAAGGCGGCAACGGCACATGGCCGTGGCGCTCCAACAACTCCAACAACGGCGTCCGCGAAAGAAACCGCACTTGGAACAAGGCCTCGCGGCGGTCCACCACCTCGGCCTCCACCCCACCCTCCAGCAACAGGCGCATCCCCGGCCGTGGCGCCTTGCTGGCCCGCAAATGCACCAAGGCCTCATGAGGCCCCAACAGACGCTCCACCAACACCTCCACCCGCCCCCCGGTCTCCTTGTGTCCGAACAGGCGTGCCGGAATCACCCGAGTATCGTTGAAAACCAGCAGATCACCGGGCCGCAACAGATCGGGCAGATCACGGAAATGAAGATCCCGGGGATCAGCATCATCGGCCCCCAAGGCCAACAGACGGCTCTCGCCACGGCGCTCCGGTGGGTGACGGGCGATGAGCGCCTCGGGCAAGTGATAATCGAAATCTTCCACACGCATGGGCCAAACGGTTCTCGATGAGTTAGAATGGGAGAAGACTGAAAAAACAAACATCCCGGGAAGGGGTGACGGAACACCGACCAGGAACCGACCGCCCAGGATACCCCATGACCCGAACCCTGCCCAGCGCCTGTCTGTTCGCCTTCTCGTTGCTCCTCGCCCTCCCCAGCGGTGCCGAGGAAGCCCATTCCACTCCCACGGAAGACAACATCCGCCTCGAATCACCCAGTGAACGGCAAGGCGTCCCCCAGAGTCGCCGTTACCTGGTCCGCAGCGGCGGCGGCTGCGTCGCCGGCGCCATCCTCGGCTCAGTGATCCCGGGCCTGGGCAACGTCGTAGGGTGCGCCGTCGGCGCCCTGAGCGGCTGGATG
>JALSHN010000107.1 GCA_026982215.1 Gammaproteobacteria bacterium | reverse complement strand
TGTCTTCGTCCAGCAAAGGGACTACCAGCACCGCCCCACGCGAGTTGCCGTGCAGGCGCTCATACTCCACTTCCACACCGTTGGGGAAGCGAAGCGCCAGCCCTTCCACGTGAAACAGCCGGGTGCGGGCCAGGGTGCGGCGACGCAGGATTCGGGGTTTGTGTCGGGGGGTGTCGCTGTTCACACGGCTCTCCGCAAAGGCAGAATTCTAGCACCCCGCTTCGGGTGCTTCATCTCCGTCGGCGCCGATGGCACAATGCGCCCCTTTTCCAAAGGAGGCTGTCATGAGTGAGACCCCGTATCGGCGATGGATGTGTGTCATCTGCGGTTTCATCTATGACGAGGAGAAGGGCCTGCCCGAGGAGGGCATCGCCCCCGGCACCAAGTGGGAGGACGTGCCGGTGAACTGGCGCTGCCCCGATTGCGGGGTGGGCAAGGAAGACTTCGAGATGATCCCGCTGTGAGGGGTCAGAAGGGTTTCACCACCGCGAGGATGACGATCACCACCAGCAGCAGGGCGGGGATCTCGTTGATGAAGCGGTAAAAGCCCTCACCGTGGACGTTGGCGTCGTCACGGAAGCCGCGCATCAGGAACCACAGCCACACATGGTAGGCGATCAGGCCGGCCACCAGGGTCAGCTTGACGTGGAGCCAGCCGCCTTGGGCATAGCCTTCCCAGCCGGCGGAGAGCATGCCGATGCCCAGTAGAACGGTGAGTACCGCGCCGATGGTCATGATGAAGAACAATTTGCGTTCCATCACCTTGAAGCGCGCCAGGCCCGGTTCGTCTTCGCAGGTGGCGTGGTAGACGAACAGCCGCGGCAGATAGAACAGCCCCGCGAACCAGGTCACCATGAAGATGATGTGGAAGGCCTTCATCCAAAGCATGCTGTGCTCCTTGTCGTTCGTGTAGTTGGCGGTTCACGGGCCGGTGCGAAAGCGTTCGACGTCCTCTTCGCTGAGTATGCCATACACCACCTCACCCTCCGGGCGGGTGACATAGAGCGCCTCCACGTGGTGCTCCCGCAGCAGACGCCAGGCGTCTTCCAGGGTCGCCCGAAAGTCCAGCGGTGCCACCGAGAGACGTTCGGCGGGGATCTCCAGCAGATCCACCGCCTCCGTGCCCTTGTCCACTTCGAGATGGGCGGCCAGATCGGCGGCGGGGAGCAGGCTGGTCAAGGCCCCGTCTTCTTGCACCAACACCCAGCGTGGTCGTTGCGCCAAAGCCTGTTCAGCGACATGGCGTTCCACGCGCCGGGGAAGTACGACGAAATCCCGGTCCACCGCAGAGAGTACGCCGACACGGCGCAGGGCAGCGGCGGCGGGGTGTTCGTCGTAATCCAGCCCGCGGGCGGCCAGGAGTACGGCGAATACCGATCGGCGGTGGGCGAACAGTTCGCCGGCGGTGAGATTCGCCGAGGCGATGGCCAACATCCCCGGTAGGATGACCCCGGCCTCTCCGGTAAGTTCCAGCAAGGCAGTGAGGGCGGCCAGCGGTGCTTGCAGCACGGCGCCCATCATCGCGCCCATGCCCAGCAGGGCATATGTCCCCGAGGTGACGGCGTGGTGGGGGAGGAGGGCATGAATCAGCATCCCCAGCGATGCGCCGGCGGTGGCTCCGATCACCAAGGTGGGACCGATGAGCCCACCGGGCAGCCCCAGCCCCAGACCGATGGCGGTGGCCACCACTTTGGCGGCGGTGATCGCCAGCAGCGCGGTGAGCAGTAATGACTGGCCCAGGGCGAGATCCACGGTGTCGTAGCCGATGCTCATCACCTCGGGTACGGCGACGGCGATGAGGCCGGAGACCAGCCCGGCCAGGGCGAGACGTTGGTTCCAGCTGCGGCTTTGGGCCCAGCGGGTGGTACCTTCCAGCAGGCGCACGAACAGCACGGCCAGCCCGCCGAGCGCGATGCCCACCAACACCACCCAGGGCAGTTCGGCCACCTGGGGCCAGGGAAGTTGTGGGACCTGGAAGGCGGGGCTGTCACCGTAGACCCAGCGGGCCAGGGTGGTGGCGCTCACCGCTGCCAGGATCACCGGCAGGAAGCCGGCGATGGTGTATTCCTGGAGGATGACCTCCATGGCGAATATCACCCCGGCCAAGGGGGTGTTGAAGGCCGCGCCGATGGCCCCGGCGCTGCCGCAGGCGGTGAGGATGCGGGCGGCGTTGTGGGGCAGGCCCAGGCCCTGGGCCAGCAGGCTTCCAGGGGTGGCGCCCAGGTGGACCGCCGGGCCTTCGCGTCCCACCGAGTGGCCACCGATGATGGAGACCGCTGCGGCGAAGAATTGCACCACGGCGTTGAGCCAGGGGAGCCGCCCCTGGTGATAGACTAGCCGCTCCCGGACGTAAACCACGCCCACCGCTCGCGCATGGGGCGGCAAGGTGCTGAAGGCCCAGCCCAGCAGCAGTCCGGCGGCCACGGGCAGCGCCAGTCGGGCCCAGGGGGCGAGTGCTTCATAGTTTTCCGGATCACCGCCGGGCAGAAACAATCCTTGAACCCCCTCCACCAGGAGACGGAAGGCGAGGATCACCCCGCCGGCCAACAGGCCGGTGATCAGGGCCAGCAAGGCGAGCCATGGCATGCCCGTGTCGATACGGGCCAGGCGCAAACGGAAGAAGTCGAGATTCACAACGTGTCCGCTCGGTTTTCGTGCATTATGCGGTGCCCGTTCCGCGGGAGGAAACAACCGCTTCCGTGCCTCCGTCATGAGTGAGACGGCCGCCCTCGCCTCGTTGTTCTTCAGCGCCTTCGTCTCCGCTACCCTGCTCCCCGGCGGTTCGGAGGTGCTGCTGGCCTTGTGGGTGCGCCAGGATCTTTATTCCCCTTGGGGCTTGTGGGCCGCGGCCACCGCCGGCAATGTGGCCGGCAGCGCGGTGACCTTTGCCATGGGGCGCTGGGCGTCGCGCCGCTGGGGGCGGGCCTTCCTGGACGATCCGCGTCGTGCCCGTGCCTTGCAACGCCTGCGCCGTTGGGGGGTATGGTCCTTGCTCATGGCCTGGCTGCCGGTGGTGGGTGATCCTTTGTGCCTGGTGGCCGGCTGGTTGCGCATGGCCTGGTGGCCGGCGTTGGCCGCCATTGCCGTGGGCAAGGCGGGGCGCTATGCCCTGCTGGTGTGGGGGGCGGGATTAGTCTGAGCAAAAAGGTCAGAAAAGGTGGCGGCGTGATACAATCGCGCGCCCGGTGAATCGGTGTCATGGCGATGAGAATCCGCGAGATCCCCTACAACTACACCTCCTTCTCCGATCGGGAGATCGTCATCCGCTTTCTCGGTGAGGAAGGCTGGGAGGTGCTCAATGCCTTGCGCAGCCAGCGGCGCACCGGCCGGTCGGCGCGCATGTTGTTCGAGGTGTTGGGGGACATGTGGGTGATCCGCCGCAACCCCTACATCCAGGACGACCTGCTGGAGAGCGAGCGGCGCTGGGGGTCGCTGGTGCATGCCCTCACTCACCGCCTGGACCAGATCGAGGCCCGTTCCGAGAACCGCCCCGAGACCCTGCGGCTGTTGGAGATGGCCCGACGGGCGGTGGCCGAGTTCGAGGGCTGGTTGCCGCGGCAGAAGGCGCTGCGTGAACGGGCCCTGAAGCGGCTCGCCCGCCACACCCGACGCGACAACATCGATTTCAGCGGCCTGGCGCGGGTGTCCCATGTCACCGATGCCACCGACTGGCGGGTGGAGCTGCCCTTCGTGGTCATCAGCCCGGACCGGGAAGAAGAGGTGGCCCCACTGGTGGCCGCCTGTATCGAGCTGGGACTCACCATCATCCCCCGGGGCGGGGGGACCGGCTACACCGGCTCGGCGGTGCCGCTGTTCGCCGAGACGGCGATCATCAACACCGAAAAGCTGGAAGACTTGAGCCCGGTGCGTCTCAAACACCTCCCTGGGGTGGAGGGTGAAGTGGCGGTGATCCGTGCCGGAGCCGGGGTGGTGACCCGGCGGGTGGCCGAGCGGGCCGAGGCGGCGGGCTGGGTGTTCGCCGTCGATCCCACCTCCCAGGATGCCTCCACCATCGGTGGCAACGTGGCCATGAACGCCGGCGGCAAAAAGGCGGTGGCCTGGGGGACCACCCTGGACAACCTGGCCGCCTGGCGCATGGTCACCCCCGATGGCCGCTGGCTGGAGGTGGAACGCCTGGAGCACAATCTGGGCAAGATCCACGAACAGGAAACGGTGCGTTTCCGTCTCACCCGCTATGCCGCCGACGGTAAGACCCCCGACGGGGAGCCCGAGATCCTGGAGATCCCCGGGCGGGCCTTCCGCAAGGCCGGTCTGGGCAAGGACGTCACCGACAAATTCCTCTGCGGCCTGCCCGGTATCCAAAAGGAGGGCTGTGA
>JALSHN010000106.1 GCA_026982215.1 Gammaproteobacteria bacterium | reverse complement strand
CCCCCAGCTCTATGCCCTGGTGGAAGAACTGGCCCAGCGCGCCGAGCTCCCCGCCGTGCCCCGGCTCTATTACATCCCCAGCCCAGAACTCAATGCCTTTACCATGGGACGGCCGCAGGAGGCAGTGATCGCGATCACCGACGGCCTGCTGCGCACCATGAATCTGCGCGAACTGGCCGGGGTGCTGGGACACGAGATCGCCCACATCCGCAACAACGACGTCTGGGTGATGAACCTGGCCGACACCCTCACCCGGGTCACCGCAAACCTTTCGCTGCTGGGGCAACTGATTCTGCTGATCAACCTGCCGCTGATCATGGTGACCGGCGAGGGCGTCTCCTGGCTGGCGGTGCTGCTTCTGGTGTTCGCCCCCAGCCTGAGCGCCTTGCTGCAGCTGGCCCTGTCCCGCACCCGGGAATACGACGCCGATCTGGGCGCGGTGGAACTCACCGGCGATCCCGAGGCCCTGGCCTCGGCGCTGGCCAAACTGGAACGCCACAACGAGGGCTGGCTGCGACGTATTCTGCTGCCCGGCCGGGGCGACCCGGAACCGTCACTGCTGCGCACCCACCCCCCCACCCGGGAACGTATCCGCCGGCTGATGGAACTGGCGCGCCAACAGCCCCGCCCCACGCCACCGCTGACCCAGGCGCGACCGGCGACGGTGGAGTTGCACGGCCATTTTCCCCAACCTCGGCCACGACGGCAACGCTGGCCCTTTTGATTCGGTATCCGATTGCACGATTCAGGCAAAATTTTCACAGCAAGGATCAGGCAACGGGGGCCGCTTCGCACACTTTTCTCTGCAGATCACTGCGAAACACCTCCTGCAGCGTATTGCCAAACGTCTTCAAGTTACAAACCGTCATCGAGAACAAAGAGGACAGCGCCTGGCAACGCTCCTCTGGAACATCTGTCAACACCATCAAAGAATGGGCATAGTCAAGACCGAGCAAGCGGGAAAATTTCGAATATTTAGCCACATGCTGTTGATAGTCCCCGGATTTCGCCTCAATCCAATATATTTCATTCCCTAAAGCAATCAGCAAATCCAACTCAAAATCATCCCCATTGGGGAGAACGACCTGAGGATTGATAAGGTAGTCGAAGGGCAAATCCACCCCGTATTCCGAGGAAACCTGTCGCTGAATTTCCTCGCTCTTTACAAGTACGAACCGCTCCAGCCATTGCCCTCCGAAAAAACGCTGCGCCTTCGGGAGGGTCGTCGTTTTTGCCTTTATGAGATATGTCGGAGATCGAAAATACTTGTATTGCTCAAGAAATGCAATTTCATGCAAACGCGTACAGAACTGACAAGTTGAACTGATATCTTCTTGAGACCGGTCCTTGAGGCTCTCGGTAATCATCCTCCCTGTCTGCATGGCACGCTTTATTTTGGAGAGTATGCTGGACAAGGCGTCATATCGCTCGCCAACAAATACGGACAGGCTATCGATGATTTCGTCCGAGGGATCTTTTTCTGGAACGGATTTTATCGTGATACCCCGATGCGAAAGGAACGATTCGAGACGAGAAGGTACCCCTTCACTAGCCCGCGAGCTTGGTGCACTATCGGATGGCATCTTCAAATCGTTTTGCAGGGGAAACCCCGGAGAACTCTCAGATCGATTCACATCCTCTCGCTCTATGGCAATACAGAGGCGTTCCAGTGCGACGGCTATCCTTTCCAGCAACACCTCCACCCTTCTTTCGTCCATCCCTGCACCCTCCTCCCGCAAAAAACACCACTTTCCACGATCGTCCAAGGCCATGATCTCTCAGTGGCTGTTGGCCTCTGAGACAATCAAAAAATTTTGTCCCACGCGCCGGGGCACCTGGCCACCACTCGTCATGGGCAAAGGCTTCGACGAGGTATTCGCACTGAGCATCTGATCATGAACAGGGAAGATATTGCGCCGCGGCCGATGCGATTTCAATCCTCCAGCCAACAGGCCATCTCCAGCCGATGGCGCTCGCCGGGGAGGAGGGTCCGGGTGTCGTCGAGGGCATTGGCCGCTTCCACGCACAGCATGCCTTTCCAGGCCTCTGGCCCCATGTCGTCCATGGCGGCAGATTTCGCGGCGCCGGGGTTCCACACCACGGTGGAGCCGCTGCCGGCCTTGTGGAGGTGAAGGCGTCGCCCCAACCCAAGGTCTTCGAGTATCACCGGACCAGGAGTTTGCAGAAACACCCGGTCGGTCTCGCCACGGATGTGCACCGGCCCCTGCTGGACGCCCCGACACCCACCGGCCACCTTGTCCACATAGGGCCGGTCCTCCAGACCGTGGATCCGCACCCGCTCGGGGTGGGAAACGGTGAAATAGGCGTGCAGCGCCTGGCTGAGGCGCACGGGGCGGTGGTCGGCATTGTGGCTTTCCAGAGTGAGCTGCAGCCGTCGTCCGATGTGGAGGGTGAGGCGGGCGTCCACCCGCCGGGGCATGAAGTGGAAGCTGGCGGCGTCGCGCACCAGGACGAGGATCAGGCTCACGCCACCGCCGTCGGCCCGGGCCACGAGTGGCTGCCATGACCGGGTACGGGCGAATCCATGGGCGGGATGGTTCGGGCGAGGATGGGGACCGAACCAGGGCCAGCACAGGGGGATGCCACCGCGGATGGCCTGGCCGGGACGCAGGCGGGCGCGGGGGGAACACCACAGCACCGGCGATTCACCCCGCGGGGCCCAATGGAGCAGTTGTCCCCCGGAGAGGCTGAGACGGGCGCTGGCCTCGGGAGCATCGATCTCGGCCAGGATCAGGCCGTGTTCATTGGCTCGCCAGCGGATGCGGCCGCCGGCGGAGAAGTCGCGTTGCAGTCGTTGCAGCCAGGGGTCCATGGGTCGGTCTCGTGGGGGGCCGGGCACTCATCAAACCACGACGGCGATCTCCACGTCACCTTCTTTGCGCAATACTTCGACACCGACGTCGTTGGGGTGACGCCGCAGTCGCAGGTCCACCTCGCCGTCGGCCACCCGCAGTCCCTTGATTTCGAGAAACTGGATGCTGTCGGGCAGGCGGGGGTGACGAAAACGCAATTGGGGCTTGTGGGTGTGGAATTCCATCCCCAGGCAGGCCTCCACCAGTTGGAACACCGCGCCGGCCGCCCAGGCCTGGGGAGCGCAGGCCACGGGATAGACCGTGGGGCCCTGGCCGGGGAGACGTTCGAAGCCGCAGAACAGTTCCGGCAAGCGATGAAGATCGAAGTGGACGCTGGCGTCGAGCAGGCCGGAGAGGATGCGCAGGGCATGTTCTTTGTAGCCATAACGGGCCAGGCCGAGGGCGGCGATGGCGTTGTCGTGTGGCCACACCGAACCGTTGTGGTAGGACATGGGGTTGTAGCGTGCCTGTCCGGCGGCCAGGGTGCGCACACCCCAGCCATTGAAGCTCTGCGGCGCGAGCAATCGCTGCGCCACTTGGCGCGCCCGCTGTTCCGAGGCGATGCCGGACCACAGCACGTGGCCGGGGTTGGAGCTGAGCACTTCGCAGGGGTGTTTGTTGCCGTCCAGGGCAAGGACGTAGCTGCCGATGACCTCGCTCCAGAAGGCCTGCTCGAAGCGGTGTTTCAGTGCCTCGGCCTCAGCCTCCAGACGCTCGGCCAAGGCCAGCTCACCGAAACGACGCGCTAGGCGGGCGGCCTCGCGCTTGGCCCAGTAGACGTAGCCTTGCACCTCGCACAAGGCGATGGGCGGCGGAGCGTCGCGGCCGTCGGCGTGGAACACCGAATCGTCGGAGTCCTTCCATCCCTGTTGTTCCAGGCCGTTGGGGCTGCGCTTGGCGTATTCCACGAAGCCGTCACCGTCGCGGTCGCCGTAGCGGTCGATCCACTCCAGGGCGCGCAGAATATTGGGCCAGATGGATTCGATGAAAGGACGATCGTCGGTGCGCCGGTGATAAGACCCGGCCAGGCAGACGAACAGCGGGGTGCTGTCGATACTGCCATAATAGCGCTTGAAGGGGATCTCGCCCAGCTCGGCCATCTCGCCCTGGCGCACCTCGTGGAGGATCTTTCCCGGTTCGGCGTCCACGCTGGGATCCTCCCGCTCGGCCTGATTATCGGCCAGGAACCGCAGCACCCCCCGGGCCACGGTGGGATCCACCCACAGGTATTGCAGGGCGGTGATGAGACCATCACGCCCGAACGGGGTGCTGAACCAGGGGACACCGGCATAGGGGTATTCCCCCCCGGGAAGACGACTCAGCAGCATATGCAGGTCGGCCTGAGACCGGTTGACCCAGTCGTTGAATTGTTCGTTGGAGGAAAACAGGCGGGCGGCCCGGGCACGGCGACGCGCCAATTCTTCGGCATGGGCATGGAAGGCCTCTTGATAGGGCAGCACCTCGGGGGGCTCGTCTTCCAGTTGGCAGAGGGTGGTG
>JALSHN010000105.1 GCA_026982215.1 Gammaproteobacteria bacterium | reverse complement strand
GCGCCATGGGGTGAGCATGACCCGCATCGAATCGCGCCCCTCCCGCCGCGCCCCCTGGGACTACGTCTTCTTCCTCGATCTCGAGGGTCATCGGGAAGACCCCCCGGTGGCCGAGGCCCTGGAGGCCCTGCGCGGCGAGGCCGCCATGCTGCGGGTGTTGGGGTCCTACCCCCAGGCGGTGCTGTGATGGCCTGCGACGATTTCATCAGCCGTGCCGTCCCCGGGGTGCGCCGCCTCACTCCCTATCAGCCCGGAAAGCCCGAAGACGAACTGCAACGGGAACTGGGGCTGGAGTCGGTGATCAAGCTGGCCTCCAACGAGTGCCCCCTCGGTCCTTCCCCCAAGGGCATGGCCGCGGCCCGGACCGCCGTGGATCAGGTCCACCGCTACCCCGACGGCGGCGGTCATCGTCTCAAGCGGGCCCTCTCCGAACGCTTGGGCGTGACCCCGGAGCAGCTCACCCTGGGCAATGGTTCCAACGACGTGCTGGAACTGCTGGTGCGCACCTTCGTCGCCCCCGGGGAGCGGGTGGTGTTCTCCCAGTATGCCTTCGCCGTCTATCCCCTCGCCACCCAGGCGGTGGGCGGCGAGGCGGTGGTGGTGCCCGCCCGGGACTGGGGCCACGACCTCCCCGCCATGGCCCGGGCCGCCCGGGGCGCCAAGCTGGTGTTCGTCGCCAACCCCAACAACCCCACTGGCACCTGGGTGGATGCCGGGACACTGGAGGCCTTCCTGGCCGCCGTCCCCAGCGAGACCCTGGTGGTGGTGGACGAGGCCTACCACGAATACCTCCACGGCCGCCCCGGCTATGCCAGTGCGCTGGATTGGCTCGACCGCCATCCCAACCTGGTGATCACCCGCACCTTCTCCAAGGCCTATGGCCTGGCCGGGCTGCGGGTGGGCTATGCCATCTCGCAGCCCGAGGTGGCCGAGCTGCTCAACCGGGTGCGTCAGCCCTTCAACGTCAATCTTCCCGCCTTGGCCGCCGCCGAGGCCGCCCTGGATGACGAGACCCACCTGGCCCGGGCCCGAGAGGTGAATGAACACGGCTTGGAACAGCTCCAACGGGGGCTCGAGGCGCTGGGGTTGCGCTGGATTCCCTCGGTCGCCAATTTCCTGACAGTGGACTTGGGCCATCCAGCGGGAGCGGTGTATGATGCACTGCTTCGTCGCGGCGTCATCGCCCGGCCGGTGGGGGCCTATGGCCTGCAGCGACACCTGCGGGTGAGCGTGGGGCTGCCCGAAGAAAACCGCCGTTTCCTGGCGGCGCTGTCCCGGGTCCTCACCGGGCCGCTCGAGGCGTGAGACGCCCTGCCCACCGGGTTTCCTTGGAATTGTCCGGGCCCCAGGCCCAGCGAAGAGGTATGACCGCATGATCGTGGTAATGAACAGCCAGGCTTCAGCCGAGCAGATCCAACAGGTGGTGGAGCGCCTCCAGGCCATGGGGGTGGACACCAACGTCTCCCGGGGTGTGAGCCGCACGGTAATCGGCGCCATCGGTGATGAAAACTTGGTGAACCAGGACACCATCCGCGCCTTGCCCGGGGTGGAGGAGGTCATCCGTATCCAGCGGCCCTACAAGATCGTCTCCCGCGAGTCCCATCCCGACAACACCGTCATCGACATCAAAGGCATCCCCTTGGGCGGCGAGCAGATCCAAGTGATCGCCGGTCCCTGCTCGGTGGAGACTCCGGAGCAGATGGATGCCGCCGCCCGCGGGGTGAAGGCCGCCGGCTGCCGGTTGATGCGCGGCGGCGCCTTCAAGCCCCGTACCAGCCCCTACACCTTTCAGGGCAAGGGGGTGGAAGGGCTGAAGATGTTCCGCGAAGCGGCGGATCGCTACGGGTTGCCCATCGTCACCGAGCTCATGGACGTGCGCATGCTGGACACCTTCCTCGAATATGGCGTGGACGTGATCCAGATCGGCACCCGCAACATGCAGAACTTCGATCTGCTCAAGGAGGTGGGGCGCAGCACCCAGACGCCGGTGATCCTCAAGCGCGGCATGGCCGCCACCGTCGCCGAGTGGCTGATGGCCGCCGAATACATCGCCGCCGGGGGCAATCACAACATCATCTTCTGCGAACGGGGGGTGCGCAGCTTCGAGCGCGCCTACCGCAACATGCTCGACATCACCGCCATCCCGGTGCTCAAAAAGGAAACCCACCTGCCGGTGATCGTCGATCCCTCCCATGCCGGCGGCAAGGCCGAATGGGTCCACGCCCTCTCCTATGCCGCGGTGGCCGCCGGCGCCGACGGCCTGCTGGTGGAGATGCATCCCACCCCCTGCGAGGCCTGGTGCGATGCCGACCAGGCCATCGACCCCGCCCAGCTCCAGGAGCTGATGGACAACGTGGGCGGTATCGCCCGGGTGCTCGGCCGGAGCGTGTGATGATCGCGCCCCGCCTGTGTGTCATCGGCGTGGGGCTCATCGGGGGTTCCCTGGCCCGATCGGCCCGGGCCCGTGGTCTGGTGGAAGAGATCGTCGGCTGTGGGCGGGACGAGGCCAGTCTGCGCACCGCCCTGCGGCTGGGCGTGGTCGATCGCTATGCCCTGCTCCCCGAGCGGGCGGTGGAGGGCGCCGACTTGGTGGTGTTGGCGGTGCCGGTGGGGGTGATGGGTGAGCTCTACCGGCGTATCCAGCCCCACCTGGCCCCCGGGGCGGTGATCACCGACGTGGGCAGCGTCAAGGGGGCAGTGATCGAACAGGTCCGCGAGGTGGTGGGCGAGGTGCCGCCCCGCTTCGTCCCCGGTCACCCCATTGCCGGCACCGAGAAGAGCGGGGTGGAGGCCTCCTTCGACGGCCTGTTCGACGGCCGTTGCACCCTGCTCACCCCGCTCCCGGAGACCGATCCCGCTGCCCTGTCACTGGTGCGGGGCCTGTGGACCGGGGTGGGGGCCCAGGTGGTGGAGATGGATCCCGTTCATCACGACGAGGTGCTCGCCGCCACCTCCCACCTGCCCCATCTGCTGGCCTTCGGGCTGGTGGACATGCTCGCGCGGATGGAGGAGCACAGGGAGATCTTTCGCTTCGCCGCCGGGGGATTCCGCGACTTCACCCGCATCGCCTCCTCCGACCCCATCATGTGGCGGGACATCTGCCTGGCCAACCGCCAGGCCATCATCCCTTTGCTGCGGCGTTTCGCCGTCGAGCTGGAGGAGCAGGCCCGCGCCATGGAGCAGGGGCATGGCGGGGCCCTGGAGACCCTGTTCACCCGCGCCAAGGCGGCCCGCGACCGCTACACCCAGGATCACGACTCATGAACACACGCATCGACTATCTGGCCCAGGGCGGTGGCCCGTTGCACGGGCGTCTCACCGTCCCCGGCGACAAATCCATCTCCCATCGCGCCATCATGCTGGGCAGCATCGCCGAGGGCGTCACCCAGGTGGAGGGCTTCCTGGAAGGCGAGGACGCCCTGGCCACCCTGGCCGCCTTCCGTGCCCTCGGGGTGGCGATCGAAGGGCCCGAGCAGGGGCGGGTCACCATCCACGGGGCGGGGTTGCACGGGCTGCGTGCCGCCGAGGGGCCGCTCTACCTGGGTAACTCCGGCACCTCCATGCGCCTGCTGGCCGGGCTGCTGGCCGGTCAGGCCTTCGACAGCGAACTCACCGGCGACGCCTCCCTCTCCCGCCGTCCCATGCGCCGCGTCACCCGCCCGTTGGCGGAGATGGGGGCGCGCATCGACACCACTCCCCAGGGAACCGCACCCCTCTACATCCACGGTGGTCAGCGTCTCCAGGCCATCGACTATGACCTGCCGGTGGCCAGCGCCCAGGTCAAATCCGCCATCCTGCTGGCCGGTCTCTATGCCGAGGGACGCACCTGCGTGCGCGAGCCCGCGGTCACCCGCGATCACACCGAGCGCATGCTGCGCGCCTTCGGTTACGAGGTGGGAAAGGACGACGGCGGCGTCTGCCTGGTGGGGGGCGGACGGCTGCGGGCCACCCGTCTCCAGGTGCCGGCGGACATCTCCTCGGCGGCCTTCTTCCTGGTGGCCGCCAGCATCACGCCAGGCTCCGAACTGGTGCTCGAAAACGTCGGCGTCAATCCCACCCGCACCGGCGTCATCGACATCCTGCGCCTCATGGGGGGCGACATCGTGCTGGAGAACGAGCGTCTTTGCGGCGACGAGCCGGTGGCCGATCTGCGGGTGCGCCATGCCCCCTTGCATGGCATCCACATCCCCGAGGCGCTGGTACCGTTGGCCATCGACGAATTCCCGGTGCTGTTCATCGCCGCCGCCTGCGCCGAGGGGGAGACGGTGCTCAGCGGCGCCGCCGAGCTGCGGGTGAAGGAGAGCGATCGCATCCAGGTGATGGCCGACGGCCTCGCCGCCACCGGCATCGACGCGCGCCCCACCGAGGATGGCATCGTCATCCGTGGTGGCCGTCTCCATG
>JALSHN010000104.1 GCA_026982215.1 Gammaproteobacteria bacterium | reverse complement strand
TACCCTGGCGACGGTGATCGAGGCATCACCATCCCACCCCCTGCGGCCCCCCGGCTCGGCGCTGGGGGTCCGCTTTTTCACTCCGGACGCTGACCGTCTTCGCCCACCTCGGCGACGATGCCGCTGTGGCGCAGCAGGGCATCGATCACCGGCTCGCGGCCGCGGAATTCCACGAACAGTTCCATGGGGTCCTGGGAACCGCCGCGCTCGAGGATGGTAGTGAGGAAGCGCAGCCCGGTCTCCCGGTCGAAGATCCCCGCCTCCTCGAAGGCGGAGAAGGCGTCGGCAGAGAGCACCTCGGCCCATTTGTAGCTGTAGTAACCGGCGGCGTAGCCCCCGGCGAAGATGTGGGCGAAGCTGTGGGGAAAACGATTGAAGGACGGCGGATGGAGCACCGCCACCTCACGGCGCACCTCGTCGAGGATCTCATAGATGCGTCCGCCGCGCTCGGGGTCGTATTCCAGGTGGAGGCGGAAATCGAACAGGGCGAACTCGAGCTGCCGCAACATCTGCATGGCGGATTGGAAATTGCGCGCCGCCAGCATCTTTTCCAGCAGGGCATCGGGCAGGGGCTCGCCGCTCTCGTAGTGCCCGGAGATGAGGTCCAGGGCCTCCCGCTGCCAGCAGAAGTTCTCCATGAACTGAGACGGCAGCTCCACCGCATCCCAGGGCACCCCGGCGATCCCGGCCACCGAGGGGTAGTCCACCCGGGTGAGCATGTGGTGCAGCCCGTGGCCGAACTCGTGGAACAGGGTGATCACCTCGTCGTGGCTCAGCAGCGCCGGGCGCTCCCCCACGGGCGGGGTGAAGTTGCAGGTGAGGAAGGCCACCGGCGGGAGCAGTCGGCCGTCGGGGGTGCGCAGGCGGCCGCGGAAGTCGTCCATCCAGGCGCCACCGCGCTTGTTGGGGCGGGCGAACAGGTCGAGATAGAACTGGCCGCGCAGCTCGCCGTCGCCATCGTAGATCTCGAAGAAACGGACGTCCTCGTGCCACACCGGCACGTCGCGGCGCTCGCGGATCTCCAGGCCGTAGAGACGTTTCACCACTGCGAACAGCCCCGCCACCACCTTGGGCTCGGGGAAATAGGGACGGACGTCCTCCTCGCTGAAGGCGTATTTGGCCTGGCGCAGTTTCTCCGAGTAGTAGGCCACGTCCCAGGCCTCCAGCTCGACGCACCCCTGTTTGGCAGCAAATTCCCGCAACTCCCGCAGCTCCTTGTGGGCCTGGGGCAGGGAGCGCCTCGCCAGGTCACGCAGGAAATCCAGCACCTGGTCGGTGCGGGTGGCCATCTTGGTGGCCAGGGAACGGGCGGCGTAATTGGGGAAACCCAGCAGGCGGGCGGCCTGGTGGCGCAGCGCCAGGATGCGTTCCATGATGGGGCCGTTGTCCCAGCGGCCGGCGAAGGGACCTTGGTCTGAGGCGCGGGTGACGTAGGCGGTGTAAGTCTCTTGGCGCAGCTCGCGGTCGTCGGCGTAGGTCATCACCCCCAGATAGGAGGGAAACTCCAGGGTGAACAGCCAGCCGTCCAGGCCACGGTCGGCGGCGGTCTGACGGGCCATGTCGCGCACCGTCTGTGGCAGCCCGGCCAGGCGGTCTTCGTGGACGATGTGTTTGCTCCAGGCCTGGGTGGCATCGAGCAGGTTCTCCTCGAACTTGGCGGTGAGGGTGGCCAGCTCCTGCTGGATGGCCTTGAAGCGCTCGCGGGCCTCGCCGGTGAGCTCCACGCCGGAGAGACGGAAGTCACGCAGGGCGTTGTCGATGATCTTGCGTTGGGCGCTGTCCAGGCGCTCATATTCGCCCTCCTCCTTGAGGCGGCGGAAGGCGAAATAGAGCCGCTCGTTCTGCCCCATCTCGGTGGCATACTCGGAGAGCTTGGGCAGGCAGGCGTTGTAGGCCTCCCGTAGTTTTTCCTCGTTCCTCACCGCATTGAGGTGGGAGACGGGGGCCCAGGTGCGGGAGAGGCGCTCGTCGAGCAGCTCCAACGGCATCACCAGGTTGTCCCAGCGGTAGTCGGTGGTGGCATCCAGGAGTGCCTCGACCCGGCGGCGGTTGTCTGCCAGAATCGCCTCGATCGCCGGCTCCACGTGTTCCGGGCGGATGGCGTCGAACGGCGGCAGTTCGTCTTCCTTCATCGACAACAGCGGGTTGTACATTCGCAGCCCTTTTCTCTTGGTTGGCGTCGGCGAAAATCTAGCACATTCTCGGGAGTGCTCATGGACTCATTCGATCTCATCGTCATCGGCGGCGGCAGCGGCGGGCTGTCGGTGGCGGAGCGGGCGGCGGCCCACGGGGCGCGGGTGGCATTGGTGGAGGCCGACCGCCTGGGGGGGACCTGCGTCAATCGTGGCTGCGTCCCCAAGAAGGTGATGTGGTACGGCGCCGAACTGGCCCATGCCCTGAACCTGGCCGGTGACTACGGCTTCGATTTGGAGCTGCACGGCTTCGACTGGGCCGAGCTGGTGCGCCGCCGCCAGGCCTACATCGACGCCATCAACCGCTGGTACGCCACCTGGGTGGAGGACAACGACATCACCCTGATCACGGGGCGCGCCCGCCTGGTGGATACCCGCACGGTGGAGGTGGCGGGGGTGCGCTACCGGGCCGATCACATCGTCCTCTCTCCCGGCGCCGAGCCCCTGGTTCCGGAGATCCCCGGGGCCGAACTGGGAATCACCTCCGACGGTTTTTTCCAACTGGAGCGCCAACCCGCCGAGGTGGCGGTGGTGGGCGCCGGCTACATCGCCGTGGAACTGGCCTGCACCCTGCGCGCCCTCGGCTCGGAGGTGACCTTGGTGTTGCGTGGCGAGCAGTTGCTGTCCCGCTTCGACGCCCTGTTGCGCGAAGGCCTGATGGAGGAGATGATCGCGGACGGCATCGACATCCTCCCCTGCGTTCATCTGGAGGGCATCACGCGTGGAGACGACGGCACCCTCACCCTCCACGGCGCCCACGGCCGCACCCAAGGCGGCTTCGATACAGTGGTCTGGGCGGTGGGCCGCCGCCCGCTCACCAGCGACCTGGGGCTGGAGACCGCCGGGGTAGCCGTGGCCGAGGATGGCACCATCCCGGTGGACGACTTCCAGAACACCAACGTCCCTGGCATCTACGCCGTGGGAGACGCCACCGGCCGCGCCCAGCTCACCCCGGTGGCCATCGCCGCCGGCCGCCGCCTGGCCGATCGGCTGTTCGGCGGCCAGCCAGAACGCAAACTGGACTACGATCTCATCCCCACCGTGGTGTTTTCCCACCCCCCGGTGGCTACCGTGGGGCTCACCGAGGGCGAGGCCAGGGAACGCCACGGCAGTGCGGTGAAGGTCTACACCACCCGTTTCACCCCCATGCGCTACGCCCCGGCGAAACGACAACGCAAGACGGCGATGAAACTGATCACCGTGGGCGCCAAGGAGCGGATCGTCGGGCTGCACATCATCGGGGACGGCGCCGACGAGATGCTCCAGGGCTTCGCCGTGGCCGTGAGAATGGGCGCCTGCAAACGGGATTTCGACGACACCATCGCCATTCACCCCACCAGTGCCGAGGAATTGGTGACCCTGAAATGAGCGACAACCTTCGACCCTACCAAGGCCGCCTGCCCCGACTGGGCGCGCGGGTGTACGTGGACCCTCAGGCCTGTGTCATCGGTGAGGTGAGCCTGGGTGACGACTGTTCGGTGTGGCCCATGGCGGTGATCCGCGGCGATGTGCACCGCATCGACATCGGCCCGCGCACCAACGTCCAGGACGGTGCAGTGCTCCACGTCACCTCCGACACCCGTTTCTCCCCCGGCGGCCGCCCCCTGATCATCGGCGCCGAGGTCACCATCGGCCATGGCGCCATCCTCCACGCCTGCACCCTCGGTGACCGGGTGCTGGTGGGCATGGGGGCCACGGTGCTCGACGGCGCCGTGATCGAGGACGAGGTGATCATCGGCGCCGGCAGCCTGGTGGCACCGGGCAAGACCTTGAAGGGTGGCTGGCTCCACCTGGGCAGCCCGGCCAAGCCCGCCCGCCCCCTGAAGGCGGAGGAACGGGAGTTCCTCGCCTTCTCCGCCGCCCATTACCTGGAACTGAAGGACGACTATCTGCGCTGAAGGGGGCCTCAGACCACGAAGCGCCCCACCAGCCCCTTGAGGCGCTCGGCGGCCTGTTGCACCGACTCGCCGCTGCGCGCCAGACGCTCGCCGTCTTCGGCGGTCTTGGCGGCCACGTCGTTGATGGTCACCACCCGCTGATTGATGTCCTCCACCACGTCGGCCTGCTGACGGGCGGCATCGGCCATGGACCGGTTCATGCCGTTGATGCGCGAGATGGCCTCGGCGATGCCCTCCAGCGCCTCCTGGGCCCGACGCACCTCCTCCACCGAGGACTTGGCCTTCTCGTGGCCCTCGTTCATCACCCGCTCGGCGGTACCGGCCCCCC
>JALSHN010000103.1 GCA_026982215.1 Gammaproteobacteria bacterium | reverse complement strand
CACATCTGGACCGCCCGCCCCCGCGGCCGCCACGGCTACCAGACCGGCACCTCCTACGCCGCCCCCTTCGTCGCCGCCGCCCTCCTCGTCACCCCCCTCGACGAACTCAAAAAACACGCCCGCGACCTCGGCCCCCCCGGACGTGACCCCCGCTACGGCTGGGGCCTGCTCCAGGCCCCGCGCTGCCCGTCGGACTGAGCCCCCATCCAGAGATGTGTTCGCCCATCGAAATCATTTGAACCCGGCCGGCCGCCCTCACGACCCAGCAGTGAACCGCCTGGAAAGGCGAATTTTCACACCCCCATCGAAGGAGAGCACACCATGCGTCAAATGAAAAAAACCTGTTCCCACCGCTTGATTCCGGCCCTGACCTTGCTGTTCGCCGGCGCACCGGCCCTGGCCGCCCCACCCCTGGCCACCACGGATATCACCGCGCCGCCCAGCTATGTTCCCACCCTCGTCCAGACCGGGGGCCACAACGCCAGAGTCCCCATGAAACATGCCAGCAGCGTTTTCAACGGCAATGAAATCCTCACACACTCCCTGGCCACCAGCCACGGCAACCGGGACATCCCCTTCAAGATCAGCATGCGCTGCCGACCGGGGTCCACCATCAGCCATCTCGCCTACAAAATCCCCGGCCAATCCAAGAAAATCCTCATCGACTCGGTGACCAACGCCAAGGCCTACAGCAAGATCCTTACCCTACGTCCCTTCAGCAACAAAGACTTCGAGAGCGCCTGCCGCAAGGCCATGGGAGGAAACTGGCACAGCCAGCAACCCCACCCCCTCAAAAAGGTGGTGCTGACCCAACTGACCCGCAAGATCCAGGTCTGGGGACAATGCAGCAGCGGAATCGGCAAAAAAATCGCGCGCAGTTACACCGCTCGAGTGAAGCTGCGTTGCGACGACCGTGACTGGGCACCGCCGGTCCCCGCCATCCCCCAACTCAACCGCCTGCGCTGACCTCGAACGCCCCCGGCGGTGTGCCGGGGGCCACCAACCGGAGGCCTCCCATGAACTCATCTCACATCCCATTTGTCATCATCACCTGCAGCGTGCTGTTCACCCTCTCCGCCTGCCACACCCCATCTTCTCCCCCGCCCCCCACCGTCATCCCCGAGGCGGTGATCCATCTCGCCGTGCCCCAGCGCGCCTCCTGCGACGGGGTCAGCGATCAGGCCATGATCCAGGCGGCACTGGACCAAGCGCCGGCGAAGATCATCCTCGCCCCCGGCCGCTACTGTCTGGACGGCCCGCTCACCGTCCGCTCCCACAGCCACATTCAGGGTGCCGGCGACGGCCGCGACGGCGAGGCGCCCACCCTCCTGCAACAGACCCGCCCCAGCGCCGCCGCCTTTCATCTCAACTCGGTGGAGAACGTCACCATCCGCGAGCTGAAGATCCAGTTACATCCCAAGATCTCTCAGGCTGCGGACGGTGACGACTGCCCGCGCAACCCCATCGCCGACACGCTGTGCATGTGGCAACGCGCCAGCGCCATCACCGCCCACGACACCCGTCACATTCGCATCGAACGCACCACCCTGATCGGCGGCCGTGCCGGCATCGCCCTCTTGGATCACCCCAGGCTGAGCGCCCCTTCGGGCGGCCCGCAAGCCGAGGTGATCGCCCTCGACGCAAACGAGCAGTTCGACATCGGCTGGGAAATCCGCGACGACACCTGCACCGAAGGCGACACCCCCCGCAACCGCCACTGGAGCATCGAGCACAACCGCATCGAGGGGGCCCAGGACGGCATCCTCGTCTACAACCTCAACGACAGCCTCATCCGCGCCAACACCATCCGCGCCGGCCAGCGATTCAACGGCATCAAGATCGGTTGCGGCCCGGTGACCGCCAACCACCTCATCGCCAACTACCTCCACGGCAACGGCCTGGGCGGCGTAGGCGACGGCATCGACGTCGCCTGGGCCTGGAGCGCCGAAGAAAAAATCATCGAAAGACAGGGCCAACGCCTCTTCATCCGTCATCGGGAAGACCCACCCGACGGCCCCTTCCGCGGCAACCTCATCGAAGGCAACCTGGCCTGGAACAACCTCGGCAACGGTCTCGCCCTCAAGGTCAAGCAGAACGACCAGGGCTGCGGCGACTACCGAACCAACCCCCTCTATCAGATCGGCAGCAACACCATCCGCCGCAACGCCGCCTGGGAAAACGGCAAGGGTGGCACCCTGCGCGGCGATCCCCCGCTGGCCACCACCAGCCAGCTGGAACTGCGCTGCATCCAGCCCCAAGGCGGGGCGCGCCTGGAAGTGAGCGGCAACGTCCTCACCGGCCGTCTGCCACCGCTGACGGGGCTGGGCGCCGGTGGCGAGGCGCCCTTCCCCATCGCCATCATCCATCCCCATCACGGTGCCACCCTGGACCGCATCTGGCACAGCGACTACCACGACAACTGGCACCGCGGCCTGTTCGACCTCCGCACCGCCCCGCCCCAGGCCTGGGACCTGTTCATCGCCCCCGCCGCCCTCTCCCCCGCGGCGGACAATCACTTCCATGCCCTCCACGCCCGCCCCGAGGCCATCTCCAGCCCCGGCCTCACCCCCGAGCTCCCCGATGCCTCGAGTCTCATGGCGCTGTTGAGCGGTGTGGCCCAGACCCACGGCTACCACTGCCGGGACGACGACCATGACGTCTGCCCCAACATCTGCGAGGCCCTGGGAGGACGGAACCACCTGAGCGACGAAGGCGAAGGGAGCTGCGACTGTCAGCCCTGTAATGCGCCACCCCAAAGCGGCGCCTGGCGCTGAGCCCCCGCCTCAGCCCGGCCGCCGCCCCACCACCACCGCCTCGGCGCCGTCGTTGAAGGTGTAGAGGCGGCTTTCCATCTCCACCTCGGCGAAGGCCGCCTCGATCTCTGCCGGGCGCAGGAAATGATTCCCCTGGACGTACTCGGCCAGATTCTGGAAGGCCATCGGCCGGCGGTTGGGGGTACGCAGCGCGTCCACCGAATCCGGCCAGGCCGGCTCCCAGATCACCGCCACTCCCCCGGGTTTCAAGTGATCACGAATGAGGTTGAACACCCGCTCCCGCTGATCCCACACATGGTGCAGCGCCCGATTCATGGCGATGAGATCGGCCGGCTCCTCGCTGGCGAAGTGGTCGATGTCCCCTTCACGGAAACTCAGACGATCCCCCAGGCCCTCGCGCTCGGCCAGCTCCCGGGCCTGACGCACGTTCTCGGCGAAGCCATCCAGCCCCAAACCACGCAGATGGGGCCGGTGGCGAGCGAGAATGCGCAGGTACCAGCCGTTGCCACAGCCCAGGTCCACCGCCAGGCCGCCCTTGGCATCCACCTCGGCGAACTCGGCCACCGCCGGCAGGATCTGACGCTCGAACAAGCCGCCGAACCCCGCCTCCAACATCGGCCCGAACCAGCGTAGCAAGGTCTCCCGCTCCGCCAACACCGACTCCCCGGGGCGCTCCCCTGAGGTCATCAACCCGGCGGCCCGCTCAGCCATGTGAGCGGCGAACAGCGAGCCCACCGCCGCCGGCAACAACGTGGGCCGGCGTTCGGCGCGAAAGGCCTCGCCCAGTGGGCTGTTGCGATATCCGTCTTCGTCATGCTCCAACAGCTCGAAGGCATAGGCCGCCTGGCACCAGGCGCGCACATAGCCCTCGTCCAGGCCCGCCGCCCGCGCCAGCGCCTCCGGCGCCATGGGCGCCCCCTCGGCCAAGCGGTCGAACAACCCGCCATGGACCCCGATGAAGGCCAGATCCAGGGCCAGTGCCCCCTGCTGCCAGCCGTGTACCCGCTCGCGCAAGGCCTCCTCGCTCATCTCATCCCCCTTTCGATCATTGGATTGGTACACTCACGCCCGACAAGATAACCGAGCCACCGAGAGATGCCGCACACCGCCCGCCACGCCCTGCTGCTCCTCAGCCTCCTTCCCACCTCCGCCTGGGCCATCGTCAACCTCGAAGGACTGCACCTGAAGAGCCCGCCCCCCGGCTGGAGCGGCGCGCTGGATTTCGCCCTCTCCGGCAACGAAGGCAACACCCGACTGGTGAACCTGGACGCCAGCCTGCGCCTCAACTGGCGCCGTGATCCGGTGCGCCGTTTCCTCATCGCCAGCCAGGGCTACAGCGAGAGCCGGGGCCAGAAGGCCCGCGACCGCAGCTTCCTCCACCTGCGCCACATCCATGAACTCCACCAGCGGCGGGCCTGGGAGGCCTTCGTCCAGAGTGAACGCGATGCCTTCGCCCGCCTGCAGCTGCGGGCCCTGCTCGGCGGCGGCCTGCGTCTCGGCCTGGGCGAGGCGACCCCAGGACACACCACCCTCCTGGGGCTGGGCGCCTTCTACAGCCGCGAGCGTCTCAGCGATGGCGGCGGCGGTGAAGACCTCGATTTCGGCCAATGGCGCGCCAATCTCTATCTGATCCACCAGAGCGAACCC
>JALSHN010000102.1 GCA_026982215.1 Gammaproteobacteria bacterium | reverse complement strand
CCCCCCGGATCACGCGACCACACTGCCCCCTGCACCACCAAAGCCCCCCCGGCCTGGCGCCCCTTCAATTCCGCGATCAACGCCTGGGAAGAGGGTGCCACCGCCTCATACAGCGCCAACACCAACAGCGCCAAAAACAACGTCATCCCCCCCACGACCACTAGCAAACGCCCCAGGCCATAGCCCGCCGCCTGCATCGCCGCCCATTCCGAGCGCCCCACCAACACCGACGCCAGAGCCACCAACCCCACCAGCATCGCCGAAGGGAACAACTCGAACAACCAGCGCGGCGCCTGAGCCAGCGACACCCACAGTGCCGCCAGCATGTCATAGCCCTTCCCCAGCTTATTGAGCTCATCACCGAAGGTGATCAAGGAAAACAACAACACCAACACCGCCGCCGTCGCCGAGCCATAGCCGGCCACCCGCCACGCCAGATACCTATCCAGCAAGCGCATACCGCCTCTCCTGCCACCACCCCCAGAAACCGACGTACAACAACGGCATCAGATGGAAACCATGGATCCACCACGGCGAATCCAACAGCTCCTTGCGATACCACGACACCGACACCGTCAAGGCGTTGAAATACAGCGCATACAACAAGATCAACGACATCAACGGCCAAGGACTGCGGCGCCGCCCCTGGGAATAAAGTAACACCTGAGTCGCCCAGGCCAGCACGAACAACATCACCACCACCGCCGAGCGCCAATGCAACTCCGCCCGATCCGCACGCGCCTCGGAGGCCCACAACGCCGGCAACGACTTGGCCCTGGGACGCAAGCGTTCCACGGGTGGCAGCGGCAACCCGGTACGCAACATCCCCTCACGGAAATGGAAGCGCTCCCATCCCCCCTCCACCGAGCGGCGATATCCCACCCCCTCTTCCAGACGCAAAAACACCCCATCCCCGCGGGACACCAGACTCCCCCGCTGCGCCAGCCACACCTGCACCCCCTCCCCAGGGCGCTCCAGGCGCACGAACACATCCCGATAACGCCGCTCCGCCCCCGCCTCCAACGCCTCCCCCACATACACCACGCCCCCCTCAGGCAGGGGCGAGAAGGCCCGTTCCCGCAACCATTGCGCCGCCGGATCGCGCCCCGCCTCCAGCAATACGGTCTGTCGCTGCGACTCGGCCCAGGGCATCACCACAAACACCACCCCCGCCAGCAGCACACCACAAAAGGCCACCCCGGGAGAAAAAAAGGCCATCACCCGCGCCGGCGAGGCCCCGAAGGCCGTCAGCGCCGTCGCTTCCTGGGAATCCCGCAACTGGGAAAAGGTGACGATCAAGGCGAAGAACAGGGTCAATGGCAAGAGATATTGCAGAGAAGAGACGAAAACCAGCCCCGCCAGCGCCCCCACCAGATCCGCAGGCAGTTTCCCGCTGCTGGCCTCCACCAGATAATTGAGAAAATACTTGGCGAGGAAAATCGCCCCCAGCACCCCTCCCACCAAGGCCAGGTTCACCATCAAGGCACGGTTCAAATACCCGATCAGGGTGGGAGACATAGAAATTATTTTGAAAAATCGCAAGAAAAAGATATATTGAACATATTAACCCAATATCGACAAATAATGCAGCCAGGAGAACGACTTCATGGACTTCCTCGTCAAGAGCGGATTACCTGAAAAGCAACGTACCGCCTGCGTGGTGGTGGGCGTTTTCGAACCCCGCCGGCTGTCCGAAGTGGGTGAGCGACTGGATGAAGCCACCGGCGGCCAGATCTCCTCCATCATCAAACGCGGCGACATGGAAGGACGCCTCGGCCAGACCCTGCTGCTGCACAACCTCCCCGGGCTGATGTGCGACCGAGTCCTGCTGGTGGGCTGTGGCCGGGAGCGGGAATTCAACGACCGCAACTACAAGACCGTGGTCGGCACCGTCATCCGCACCCTGAATGATACCGGCTCCATGGAAGCGGTGGCCTACATCCCCGAACTCAACGTCAAAGGACGCAGCCTGGCCTGGAAGGTCACCCAATTCGTCGTCAGCGCCTACGACACCCTCTATCGCTTCGACGAGCTGAAAACCAAGAAAGAAACCATCCGCCGCCCGCTGCGCAAGATCACCCTCGCCGTCCCCAGCCGGCGCGACCTCACCGAAGGTGAACACGCCGTCCTCGAGGGGCTGTCCATCGCCGAAGGCATCCAGTTCGCCAAGGATCTGGCCAATCTTCCCGGCAACATCTGCACCCCCACCTACCTGGCCGAACAGGCACAGCAGCTGGCCGAAGAATACGACGCCATCGACTGCGAGATCCTCGACCAGGCGCAGATGGAAGAGCTGGGCATGGGCGCCCTGCTCTCGGTAGCCAAGGGCAGCGAACAACCGCCCCGCTTCATCACTCTGGAATACCACGGCGGCGAAGGCAACGAAAAACCCATCGTTCTGGTGGGCAAGGGCATCACCTTCGATGCCGGCGGCATTTCCCTCAAACCCGCCCACCAGATGGACGAAATGAAATACGACATGTGCGGTGCCGCGGCGGTGCTCGGCACCCTCAAGGCCGCTGCCGAACTGGAACTGCCCCTCAACCTCGTCGTCCTGGTCCCCAGTTGCGAAAACCTGCCCGACGGGCGGGCCAACAAACCCGGCGACATCGTCACCAGCCTCTCCGGCCAGACCATCGAGATCCTCAATACCGATGCCGAGGGCCGGCTGATCCTCTGCGACGCCCTCACCTACGCCGAACGTTACCAGCCCGAGGCCGTCATCGACGTCGCCACCCTCACCGGCGCCTGCGTCGTCGCCCTTGGGCGCGAGGCCTCCGGACTGCTGGGCAACAACAGCCCGCTGATCAACGACCTGCTCGCCGCCGGTCGGGAGAGTGGCGACCGCGCCTGGGAACTGCCGTTGTTCGACGAATACCAGGACCAGCTCAAGAGCAACTTCGCCGACATGGCCAACATCGGCGGGCGCGAGGCCGGCGCCATCACCGCCGCCGCCTTCCTGTCCCGCTTCACCAAGAAATACCGCTGGGCCCACCTGGACATCGCCGGCACCGCCTGGCGCAGCGGCGACAAGAAAGGCGCCACCGGCCGGCCGGTACCCCTGCTCACCCGCTACCTCATCGACCGGAGCGAAGAACTCCTCGAACCCTGAAGCCGCCCCGCCCCGGCCACTCGGCCGGGGCGGCTACAATCCGTGGCACCAAACCTGCTAAGCTCAAGGCAGAGCCGGAGAATCGACGCAGGTCATGACCCAAATCGACTTCTATATCAGCCCTCGGGCCGGCAGTCGCGAGCAATTGGCCTGCCGGCTGGCGGAAAAGGCCTATCTCCGCGGCCACCGCATCCTCATCCACTGCCCCGATCAGGTCAGCGTGCAGCGCCTGGACGATCTCCTGTGGACCTACCGTCAGGACCGTTTCCTTCCCCATGAACCCCTGCAGCCGGGCAGCGAGCCCGAAGCTCCTATCCTTCTGGGGACCCAAACGACGGGGAGCACCACCGACGTCCTCATCAACCTCACCGACGAGGTTCCAGATGGCTTCAGCAGCCACCTCCGAGTACTGGAGCTCATCGATGACGACCCTCAGGTGAAGGCCGCTGGCCGGCGCCGGTTCAAATACTACCGGGACCGCGGCTACCCCCTGCAAACCCACACCCTCTAGGCAGGTGCCCATGGACACGAACGACTCCACCCTCAACGACGCCCCCCTTCTCGACGAACCCGTCGGCGTTGGCGAACAAGCCCTGGGCGACCTGGAACAAATCGTCGCCGACAACGATCCCGCCCCAGGACTGGGCGACCTCTCCGAGCTCGAAGAAAGTGACACCCTGCCCGCCGCCGACGAGGCCATCCCCGTACTCAGCGAGCTGGTCTCGCCGCCACCGCCCAGCGAAGTGAGCAGCCATCTCCACGAACCCCAGACCGCCTTGGACGCCGCCAACCAGCCCCAGGATGCCCTCAGCACCGCGCTGGACGACCTCTTGGGAGACGACGACACCATCCCCACCCTCGCCCCCGAGACGGAGATCACCGAGGGCTCAGCGGTCGCCAGCAACTCGACTTCCGCCCTCCAGAAAGACACAGCGAATGCTCCCCCTCCGCCCGCCGAGGCAATCGGGGATACAGAAACGACCTCCCGTCTCACCCCCGAGGCCCAAGTCGTCGACCCCGAACCCACCCCCTCGCCCCTGAGCAGCGCCCAAACGGAGGTGGTGGACGACACCACCGCCCAAGAGACCCCCACCCGCAGCGAGGATATCCCCGACACCGAGACGGCGGCCGGTGATCCCGAGCAAGAGGCAACCCTCGAAGGCACCTTGGACGCCCTGCTCGGCGAGGGTCCCGAGGCTGAGGATGAGACCAGCAGCGGCTTCACGGTGAGCGAAGAGGCCCCAATCTCGGAACGAGGAGAAACCGACTCCGCCCTCGACAACGACCTCGCCGGCATCGCCCCCGCCGAC
>JALSHN010000101.1 GCA_026982215.1 Gammaproteobacteria bacterium | reverse complement strand
CCCACCACCGAGATTGCGCCGGCGCTTGGCCTCTTCCACCAGGAACTCGGCGCCGGCCACATCGACGAAGTTGACTCCTGAGGCCACCAACAACAAATGCTTCTGCTCCGGCCTCTGCAACTCGAAGCCCTTGAGCTTCTCCCGCACATGGGGCACCGCGCCGAAGAACAACGAGCCATCGATGCGGGCGATTTTCAATTGCGGGCATTCGGGGAGGCGGGCGTCGGTGACGAAACGGCGGCGGGGATCGGCGGGGTCGGGTACCCGAGACAACACCCGGGGGCGGGAGGTACGAGAGAGATAGAGGATCAACGACAGCATCACCCCCAGGAAGATGGCGAACTCGAGCTCCAGGAACAGGGTGGCCAGGAAGGTGGTGGCCAGCACCGCCGTCTCCGAACGGCTGGCGTGGATGATGCGTTTGATGTGGTGGAAATCGATCAGGCCCCAGGCCACCAGGAACAGGATGGCGGCCATGGCGGCGTTGGGGAGGTAAGCGGCGTAAGGGGCCACCAACAACACGATCCCCATCAGCATCACCGCGGCAAACACCGCCGAGAGGGGTGTCTTGGCCCCGGCCTCGTAGTTGAGGCCGCTGCGATTGAAGGAACCGGTGGCCACATAGCCGGAGAAAAAGCTGCCGGCAACATTGGACAAACCCTGGCCGATGAATTCCTGGTTGCCGTCCAGGTGCTGGCCGGAGCGGGCCGCCAGCGAACGGGCGATGGACACCGCCTCGGTGAGGGCGAACAGGGTCACGGCGAAGGCCGCCGGCGCCAGGTCCTTGATGGTCTCCAGGGAGAGGTCCGGCGCGGACAGGGGTGGCAGGCTGGCCGGCAGGGCCCCCACCGTGGTGATCCCGGTATTCTCCTGACCCAGGACCTGGTTGAGGATCACCGAGGCGGCGCTGCCCACCACCATGGCGGTGATCATGTACGGCACCTTCGGCCACAGGCGCTTGGAGACCAGACCGGTGATCAGGGTGAGCAGGGCCACGGCAAAGATGTAGGGATTGATCTCGCCCAGATGGGTGAACAGGTGATGCAATACTTCGTAGAAATGACTGCCCCGAGGGATGTCGAGACCGAAAAAATTCTTCACTTGGTTGGAGATGATCAGGATCGCCGCCCCGGCGGTGAAGCCGATCACCACCGAATGGGAAATGAAATTCACCAAGGTCCCCAGACGGGCCAGCCCCATGGCGATCTGGATCACCCCCACCATGAAGGTGAGGGTGAGCGCCAGCTTGACGTATTCCGCCGTGCCCGGTTCGGCGAACACACTCAGCGAGGCGAACAGCACCACCGAGGCAGCGGTGGTGGGCCCGGAGACCAAGTGCCAGGAGGAGCCGAACAGGGCGGCGATGATGGCGGGGATCATCCCGGCGTAGAGGCCGTACTCCGGCGGCATGCCGGCGATGGTGGCGAAGGCCACCCCCTGGGGCAAGACCACGATGGCACCAGTGAGCCCGGCGAGCAGATCGGCGCGCAGGGTGCCCCGATCGACCATCGGCCACCAGCGCAGGAAGGGCAACAGGCGATAGACCCACAAGGGGCAGGCCAAAGGACGCGGCTCGGCGGGCATCGATTTCTCCTTTGGAAAGCAGGACCCTCCCCGGTCCGGGGGGAGGACCCCGAGGGACCAGCGAACGCGCAGACCGGAAGGGAGAAACGCCGCGCCGATTATAGCGCCGTGCCTCCCCGGGCGACAGGAAGCACTTGCTATGCCGGGATCAAGGCTTTTTATTGTCGAACCAGCACTCAGTGCTGGGCGGTGTTGGTGTTGTGCAGATCGATGGCGTCCTGGTCGTCGTCGCCATGGAAGCGCACCGCATCGGCCCGCCGGGCCTCGAGGCGGGCAAGGTACTCCGCCGTCACGTCCCCGGTGACATAATGGCCGTCGAACACGGCGGTATCGAAACGCTGGATGCTCGGATTGCCCTGGCGCACCGCCTCCACCAGATCGTCCAGGTCCTGATAGACCAGCCAGTCGGCACCGATGGCCTCGGCGATCTGGGCCTCGTCACGATTGTGGCCGATGAGCTCAGCGGCAGTGGGCATGTCGATGCCATAGACGTTGGGATGGCGTACCGGCGGCGAGGCGGAGGCGAAATAGACCTTGCGCGCCCCGGCCTCGCGGGCCATCTGGATGATCTGTTTGGAGGTGGTGCCCCGAACGATGGAGTCGTCCACCAACAACACGTTCTTGCCGCGGAATTCCAGTTCGATGGCGTTGAGTTTCTGACGCACCGATTTCTTGCGCTGGGTCTGCCCCGGCATGATGAAGGTCCGCCCGATGTAGCGGTTCTTGATGAAACCCTCGCGATAGACCACGCCCAATTCATAGGACATCTGCAACGCCGAGGTGCGGCTGGTGTCGGGAATGGGGATCACCACGTCGATATCGTGATCGGGAAACACCCGCAGGATCTTCTTGGCCAGCCGCTCCCCCATGCGCAGACGGGACTTGTACACCGAAATGCCATCGATGATGGAATCGGGGCGGGCGAAATAGACGTATTCGAAAATACACGGGCTGAGCTGGGGGGCCTCGGCGCATTGACGGGTGTGCAGGCTGCCGTCCAACCCCAAGAACACCGCCTCACCCGGTTCCAGATCACGCACGAATTCGAACCCCAGAGCGTCGATGGCCACGCTCTCCGAGGCCACCATGTATTCCATCCCCTGGGCCGTCTCCCGGCGGCCGAAGACCACCGGGCGGATGCCGTGGGGATCGCGGAAGGCGACGATCCCATAGCCGGTGATCATCGCCACCACCGCGTAGGCCCCGCGCACCCGGCGATGCACCGCGGCCACGGCATCGAAGACATCATCGGGACCGATGCGCAGTTTGCCCAACTGCTGCAACTCGTGGGCGAAGACGTTGAGCAGGATCTCGGAATCGGAGTCGGTATTGATGTGGCGCAGATCCTCACGGAAAACATCCTCTTTGAGGACATCGGCATTGGTGAGGTTGCCGTTGTGGGCCAGGGAGATGCCATAGGGCGAGTTGACATAGAAGGGCTGGGCCTCGGTGGAAGAACTGGTCCCGGCGGTGGGGTAGCGCACGTGGCCGATGCCCATGTTGCCCTTGAGCCGCAGCATGTGGCGGGTGTGGAACACGTCCCGCACCAGACCGTTGCTCTTGCGCAGAAACAACCGGCCCTCGTCGCAGGTCATGATCCCGGCGGCGTCCTG
This sequence comes from Gammaproteobacteria bacterium, assembly GCA_026982215.1. GTDB lineage: Bacteria > Pseudomonadota > Gammaproteobacteria > S012-40 > S012-40 > S140-43. The sequence continues at coordinate 1,226 of JALSHN010000101.1, read as the reverse complement.
CCCGCGGTGCTGCAACACCGTCAAGGCATCGTAGATGGCCTGATTGACCGCACTCTTGGCAACGATTCCAACGATTCCGCACATGTCCCATTCAACCTCGGATGTGTCTCGAAAGGCCCTTCAGCCGCCCAGCGGCACCAGCGGGTCCACGCCCTGGGGTAGATATTGCAACAGCCACGCGCTCAAGGTCTCGAAATAGGGCCGCAGTCGGGAGAGCGCCCACCAGGATGCCTGATCCAGGGCCAACAGCCGTCCCGCCACCAGTAGCAACACCACGATCACCCCGCCGCGCACCAGGCCGAACAACACCCCCAGGGCACGATCCGTACCGGAGAGGCCGCTGGCCCGCACCAGCCGCACCAGCCAATGATTGACCAGGGCCGCGGTGAACAAGGTGGCCACGAACACCAGCAAGGCTGCCACCAGGGCACGGGCCCCGGAATGGGACACCCAGGTCTCCAACTGCACCGCCAGCAGGGGCGAGAAACGCAGTGCCACCCACACCGCCGCCACCCACCCCGCCAGCGACAAGGCCTCGCGGAGAAACCCCCGCCACAGGCTCACCACCGCCGAGGCGACGAGCACCAGCACGATGACGGCGTCCAAGGGGTTGATCATTCCCCCTTCCCCGGGCATACGATGGTGGTCTCGATGTTCACCCCTCTCCCCTTCCCCGTCGCGGGGGCGCAGATTCTAGCAAAGCCCCGTCCTCGCCCCAACGTGCCTCAATGGGGAAGTTCCTCCAGCGCCAACAAGCGGACCGCCCCCTGAAGCCGTGCCTCGAGACGCGCCTCGTCGCCCGCGGCGAGGCGGCGGTCGCTGTAGGGACCCGCCAGCAGGAACCAGGGGGGCGCACCGGTCTCCGCCTCCTCCAGGGCGGCGGGAATCCCCAGTGCCACCATCGTCTCCCGCTCCGCCTCGGCCGCCTCGCGTGTCTCGAATGGCCCCACCTGCAACAGCCACAAACGAACCGTGGGCAGCGGTGATTGGGCCGGGGTGTCCTCCTGCGGGGTCAATTGTTCCAACAGGCGGCCCAGATCCGGCGCTCCCGTCTCGGCCGGCGGCATCGCCTCCAGACCGGCGCGGGCATCCAGGCGTTGTAGATAGGGGTCGGGAGGGACGTTGCTCCCGCCGCCCTCCTCCCCCTGGCGGCTCACCAGCCAGGGAACGAGAATGGCCAGCAGCGACACCAGCACCAACAACGGCAACAGGGAAGAACGGCTGCG
>JALSHN010000100.1 GCA_026982215.1 Gammaproteobacteria bacterium | reverse complement strand
CTCGTGTTCGGTGATGGAGCAGAAGGTGCAGCCGCCGAAGCAGCCGCGCATGATGTTCACCGAGAAGCGGATCATCTCGTAGGCAGGAATGCGGGCATCACCGTAAGACGAATGGGGCCGACGGGTGTAAGGGAGCTCGAATACCCCGTCCAGCTCTTCGGTGGAAAGGGGAATGGGCGGGGGATTGACCACCACCCAGCGATCACCATGGGCCTGGGCCAGGGGGCGGGCGTTGCCGGGGTTGGTCTCCTGGTGGATCACCCGGGAGGCATGGGCGTAGAGGTCGGGGTCGTCACGAACTTGCTCAAAGGCTGGCAGCAGGATGAGGGTGTCCTCCCCTCCACGACGGGTATGGGCCCGGTGAGCCTGCCGGGGGGCGGGGGCACAGGGTTTGAGGGCGTAAGGATGGGGATCGGCAGGCCCCTGCCCCGGGACGTCGATCTCCTCGGCGCTGATGAGCGTGCGATCCTCGGGGAGGGCCTTGCAGACGTAGGCAACGCCGCGGATGTCGCGCAACTCACGAAGCTCCTTCCCAGCGGCCAGGCGATGGGCGATCTCCACCACCGCCCGTTCGGCATTGCCGTAGAGCAACAGATCGGCCTTGGCATCCACCAGGATGGAACGGCGGACCTTGTCCGACCAGTAGTCGTAATGGGCCAGGCGGCGCAGACTGGCCTCGATGCCACCGAGAATGATGGGAACCCCGGAGAAGGCCTCGCGGGCCCGTTGAGCATAGACGATGCTGGCTCGATCGGGGCGGGAACCGCCTTGGCCGCCAGGGGTGTAGGCATCGTCGGAGCGGCGCTTGCGGTCGGCGGTGTAGCGGTTGACCATGGAGTCCATGTTGCCGGCGGTGACGCCGAAGAACAGCCGCGGCCGCCCCAGGGCCTTGAAGGGCTCGGCGCTGCGCCAATCGGGTTGGGCGATGATCCCCACCCGAAACCCCTGGGCCTCCAACACCCGCCCGATCACCGCGGCGCCGAAGCTGGGGTGATCGACATAGGCATCGCCGCTGATCAGGATGACGTCACAGGCGTCCCAACCCAGCCAATCCATTTCCTCCCGCGTCATGGGAGGTTCCGGGGCGGGCGTGAGGCATTCCGCCCAATAGCGGGGATAGGAGAAAATGGAGCGGACGCGATCCGACATGAGGCGTTCCCGAGTGATCAAAACCGATGATTCTACTATGACATGCGGGAGGGGCGGCGGTTTGATCGTTCTGATCCTGGTTACGGTGTGGGTGCTGGTGGCTTGCGCCCAGGTGCCGGGAACGGGTCGGACTCAGCTCCGGCTCATTCCCCCTGATCAGGAGATCGCCCTTGGACTACAGGAATTCGCCCGTCTGAAGGCCCAGCTTCCCCGCCTGCGAGATCCCAAGATCACGGCCGAGGTGGAAGCGGTGGGCCGACGCATCGCCGCAGTCGCCCCCTTGAAGAATGCCCAGTGGGAGTTCGTGGTCTTCGATGCCCCGGATACCGCCAATGCCTTCTGTCTGCCGGGGGGCAAGGTGGGGGTGTATTCGGGGATCCTGCCCTATACCAAGGACGACCAAGGCCTGGCCACGGTGCTCGGCCATGAAGTGGCCCATGCCGCTGCCCATCACGGTGCCGAACGGCTGTCCCAGTTGATGTTGCTGGAACTGGGCGGTGTGGTGTTGGACCGCCTGCTGGGGGAGCGGGTCTCGGAGCAGAACCGCCGGCTCATTCAGATGGCCTACGGGGTGGGGACTACCCTGGGTGTCGCCCTGCCCTATTCGCGCTTGCAAGAGCTGGAAGCGGACCGCCTGGGGTTGTTCTATATGGCCGAGGCGGGGTTCGACCCCCGGGCGGCGCTGGCCTTCTGGCAACGCTTCGCGCAGGCCGGGGATGGCAAGCGCCCCCCCGAATTCCTCAGCACCCACCCCAGCGACAAACAGCGTATTGCCCAGCTACGGCGGTTGATGCCCCAGGCCCTGGAGATCTACCGAAAGCGCCGGGCCTCACACGATCTTGATGTGCCAAGGCTCGTAACGAACGCCGTAGGGGTTGTCGTCGGTGTAGCGGATCCGCACATAGCCCAGTTCGATGAGGCGGTGATACTCGCGGGTGCGGGCGAAGCGGGCGGTGAAATTGAGTTTACCCAACCCCACCTTGCCGACGTCGAAATCGCCCACGCCATGGTAGGAGTAACCGGGGGGCGCCAGTGAGCGGGAGGCCAGCGAGAGATTGCCCCGGTTGCGGTGGGCCTTGTTGAGGAACAGCAGGGTCTGTTTGATGACGCTGCGGATGCCGGAGGTGAGGATCACGCTGTTGCCCACGTCACGCCGGATCTTTCGGTAGTAGGCGAGGGGCTCGCCACGGTAGAGATAGTGGCCGGAACCAGGGATCTTGATGACGTCCTTGAAGCGGGGGGCGGCGTCGATGCGGAGAATGACTTTTTCGCCATAGAAACCATAGATGCGGGCATCGGTGTAGAAGATCTTCTCCAGCCATTCGCTCTCTTGGCGGGTGAAGGCACCGATGGCATCGTAGTTGCGGGCGAAATAATGCGCCCGATCCCAGCCGATGAGGTTGAAATTGCCGAAACCGACGAAACGAAGCAGGCGCTTCAGCCGCGCCACCGTGCTTTCCAGTAGCGGCATCTCCTCGGGGGAGACGTAGACATCGTCGGGAAAATGGTGATCGAAATTCTTGATTTTATAGAGATAGTCACGAACCGAGTCGTCATCCCCCGCCGAGGCCCGCGCCAGCCCCGGAAGTCCGGTGGAAACGAGCCCCACTCCGGCCCCCATCCCTAGCAAGAATCGACGTCGGTCCATTGTCCCCTCCTGAGAACCTTAGTGAGGATAACGCCCACTTGCGCGCCCCTCAAGCCGCCCGGGCCGGTTGCATGATGAATTGCAACATGGTGTCCAGTTGTTCCTGGGCACTGCTCAATACCTCATCGACGACCTCGGCCTCCAAGGCCAGGGCTTGCAAGGATTCTTCCGGCCACCCCACAGGCTCTTTGTTGCGCCCCCGCCCCATGTCGGCCCGGTGGGCCAGGGCATCGGCGGTGATCAAGGTGTGCTGTAAGCTCACCTCGCCCGCCTGGGGGTCGAATTGATGATGATGGGCCACGGCGATCACCAACGGTTCAGGGAAATACCAGCGGCGCAACAGTTCGGCCCCCACATGGCCGTGATGGAATCCCAGGTAGGTCTCTTCCACTTGGTAGGTGGGGCCTTGCCAGGTCCTGCGCTTCATCTCCATCAAGCGGGCGATGTCGGGGACTGCGCTCACCATCCCCAACAGGCCGGCATCGTGCAACAGGCCAGCGAGGAAGGCCTGATCGTCAGGACAACGGCGGTGGCGCAAGGCCAGATCCCGGGCGATGAGGGAGACGAACACCGAGTGTTCCCAGAAGCGATGGAGGTCGAAGCCGGTCTGTTGCAGGCGCGACAGACTTTGAACACTGCAACTGGCCAATACCAGGGTCACTACTGATTGAGTACCCACTACCATCATCGCCTGACTGAGATTGGCCACGGTGCGTCCGCGCCCATAGAAGGGACTGTTGGCCAGGCGCAACACCCGCGCCGTGAGTCCAGGGTCGGATTGGATCAAGCTGGCGATGTCCTCCAGGCTGCTGTCTTCCCGGTTGAGGAGCTGGAGCAGGCGGCTGCAGATCTCCGGGATCGAGGCCAAGTCCGTGATCGCCTGGGCGATTTCTTGCGGGGTGGTGTGAATCATGGTCTCCCTCGTTTGGTTTTCCCGATGGTTATCGTCATCTGGCCCGCTTCCTTCAGGGGACAGACTTACACGCCCAGGCACCCCAGGGCTTCCATGACCACCGTCTCGTCCGCTCCGCGACGGTGCATGTGCCGGCTGAGGTGACGCCGCCAACGGCGCGCACCGGGAAGACCATGGAACAGGGGCAACAGGTGGCGAGCCATGGCGGCCAGGGGCGTGCCACGACTCAACTCCTCGCGCAGATAGGGCAAATAGGCCTGGAGCACCTCCAGGGGACCGTTCGCCGGCGGGGGCTGCTGGAAAAACAGCGGATCCACCGTCAACCAGCGTGCGGGGTAGTGATACGCGGCCCGTCCCACCATCACCCCATCGAGGACCTCCAACCAGCCGTGGGCCGCTTCAGGTCGTTGCAGCCCGCCGTTGAGGATGATCTCCAGCTCAGGGCGGGCGGCCTTCAGGGCCAGGACCCATTGATGACGCAGCGGTGGAATCTCCCGATTTTCCTTGGGGCTCAACCCTTGCAACCAGGCCTTGCGCGCATGGACGATGAAGGTACGGGCACCGGCCTGATGCAGTTCGTCCACCAAGGCCAGCAGGTGGTCGAAACGGTCGCGCTCGTCGACACCGATGCGCAATTTGACCGTCACCGGCACCGAAGTTGCCTCGACCATGGCCCGAACCACCGCCGCGGCCCGGCGAGGCGCTTTCATCAAGGT
>JALSHN010000099.1 GCA_026982215.1 Gammaproteobacteria bacterium | reverse complement strand
CCAGATTCCCTGCCAGGGCGACGGCATCCTCCCGGCTCATGTCGCTGGTGTAGCGCGAGGGCAGCATCAAGGTCTCCACCCGCTCCACCCCCAGGGCATCCACCGCGATCACCGCCGAGAGGGCGGAATCGATCCCACCCGACAACCCCAGCACCACCCCGGGGGTGAAACCGTTCTTGTCCACGTAATCCCGCAACCCCAGCTTCAGGGCCTCATAGACCCGGGCCTCCAACTCGGGCACGGCATGGACCTCCGCCGGCTGCGGCCGCACCCGCCCGTCGGCCCCGCGGACCCAGTCCACCGTCTCCACCCCCTCGGTGAAGCCCGGGCTGCGCTGCACCACCTGGGCGGCGGCATCCACGGTGAAGGAAAAGCCGTCGAACACCAGCTCGTCCTGTCCCCCCACCAGGTTGACATACACCAAGGGCACGCCATTCTCCAGTGCCCGGCGGGCGGCCATCTCCTCCCGCACCGTCTGCTTGTCGCGATGGAACGGTGAGGCGTTCAAGGTGAGGATCACCTCGGCACCGCCCTCCACCGCCGAGCGCACCGGTCCGGGATGCCAGATGTCCTCACAGACCGTGAGCCCGAGGCGCACCCCCCGCAGCTCCACCACCACCGGCAGATGGCCGGGGGAGAAATAACGCCGTTCGTCGAACACGGCGTAATTGGGCAACTCGTGCTTGTAATAGGTGGCGATGCGCTCCCCGGCCCGGAACCAGGAAGCGGCGTTGTACAACCGCCCCCCGCGACGCTCGGGATGCCCCACCACCACATCGATCCCCACCAGCCGCTCGGCCAGCAGGGCCAGACCCTTCTCCACATTGCGGATCAGGCCCTCGTGGAGCAGCAGATCCTCGGGGGGGTAGCCGGTGAGGGCCAGCTCGGGGAACACCACCAGGTCGGCCTCCGCCTCGCGGGCACGCTCGGCGAAGGCCAGCACCTTGTCCACATTACCGGGGACGTCCCCCACCAGAAAGTCCACTTGAGCCAGGGCGATGCGCAGGGTCACGACTCAGCCCACGAAGAACTCGTTCATGCGCGCCCCCATCTCCGCCGGTGAACGCACCACCTCCACCCCCGCCCGGCTCAGGGCCTGGATCTTGGCCCGGGCACTGCCGCTGCCACCGGCGATGATCGCCCCGGCATGCCCCATGCGCTTGCCCGGCGGGGCGGTGAGGCCGGCGATGTAGGCCACCACGGGCTTACGCACACGGGCGCGGATGAACTCCGCCGCCGCCTCCTCCTCGCTGCCACCGATCTCGCCCACCAGAATGATGCCCTTGGTCTGGCGGTCGGCCTCGAACAACTCCAGGCACTCGATGAACCCCAGGCCGTGTACCGGATCACCGCCGATTCCCACGCAGGTGCTCTGCCCCAGCCCCACCGCGGTGGTCTGATGCACCGCCTCGTAGGTGAGGGTGCCCGAGCGGGAGACGATGCCGATCATCCCCTTTTGATGGATCGCCCCGGGCATGATGCCGATCTTGCACTCCCCGGGGGTGATCACCCCCGGGCAATTGGGCCCCACCAGCCGTGCCTCATGGAAACGCAGCGCCGCCTTGACCCTCAGCATGTCGTTCACCGGGATCCCCTCGGTGATACAGACGATCAGCCCGATCCCGGCCTCGGCCGCCTCCAGGATGGCATCGGCAGCGAACGGCGCCGGCACATAGATCACACTGGCCTCGGCCCCGGTGGCCTCCACCGCCTGACGCACAGTATCGAACACCGGCAGTCCCAGGTGGGTCTGCCCCCCCTTGCCGGGGGTCACCCCGCCCACCAGCCGGGTGCCATAGGCCAGCATCTGTTCGGAATGGAACGTCCCTTGCTTGCCGGTGAATCCCTGGCAGATGACCTTGGTGTTCTTGTCCACGAGAATCGACATCAACGTCTCCCCTGTGCAGCGGCCACCACCTTGCGTGCGGCATCGGTGAGCCCCTCGGCGGAGATGATGGGCAGACCGCTCTCGGCCAGGATCGCCCGTCCCTCCTCCACCCGGGTCCCCTCCAGGCGCACCACCAGTGGCCGATCCAAGGCCACCTCCCGCGCCGCGGTGACGATCCCCTCGGCGATGAGATCGCAACGGACGATGCCGCCGAAGATGTTTACCAGGATGGCCTTCACCTGGGGCGAGGACACCAACAAGCGGAATGCCGACGCCACCCGTTCGGCGCTGGTCCCTCCCCCCACATCGAGAAAATTGGCTGGCGCGCCCCCGTGGAGCTTGATCAGGTCCATGGTCGCCATGGCCAGGCCGGCCCCGTTGACCATACAACCGATGTCCCCGTCCAAGGCGACGAAATTGAGCGCGTGATGGCGGGCCTCCACCTCACGGGGATCCTCCTGGGTCTCATCGCGCAGGGCCTCCAAGGCCCCCTGGCGATAGAGGGCATTGTCATCCACGGTGATCTTGGCATCCACGGCCATGAAATCGCCCGCTTCGGTGAGCACCAGGGGATTGATCTCCACCAGCGACAGATCCCGTTGCCAGTAGAGATCGTAGAGGCGCTGCAACAACTGGCCGAAGGGCCGCAATTGCGCCGCCTCCAAGCCGAGGGCGAAGCCCAACTGACGACAATGGAACGGCTGCAGACCGGCCACCGGATCGGCAGCCACGGTGTGGAGCTGTTCGGGGTGACGGGCGGCCACCTCCTCGATGTCCATCCCCCCCGCCGGCGAGGCCACCACCACCAGCCGCTCGCGAGCGCGGTCCACCAACAGCCCCAGATAAAACTCCCGGGCCACGGCCACCCCGCCTTCCACCAACACCTGATGCACCGGCTGGCCCTCGGGACCGGTCTGGACAGTCACCAACGGCTTGGCCAGCATGGTCTCTGCGGCCTCGGCCACGGCGTCCAGATCCTCGCAGAGCCTCACCCCCCCGGCCTTACCGCGTCCCCCGGCATGCACCTGGGCCTTCACCACCCAACGGCCCCCCCCCAGAGTACGGGCCACCTCGCGGGCCTCGTCGGGAGAAGCGGCCACCTCCCCTGGCGGTACCGCCACCCCCACCTCGCGCAACAATGCCTTGGCTTGGAATTCATGTAATTTCAACGCATCTCCTCCCCGGGCCGAGCCACGGTAAGCGCGCTATTTTGGGGAAAACGCCCGGCCATGGCAAAACCGGGTTTGTCAGCCCCCCGCCCCGGCCCTAAAATACGCCCCCCGCCGCAATGCCTCGACAGCCGGAGTCCATATCATGCATCCCATGGTCAACATCGCCATCCGCGCCGCGCGCCGCGCCGGCAACATCATGCTGCGCGCCCTGGACCGGCTGGACACCCTGAAAGTCGAAGAAAAACAACATCACGACTATGTCAGCGAGGTGGATCGCCGCTGCGAGACGGAGATCATCCGCACCATCCGCCGCGCCTATCCCGACCACGCCATTCTCGGCGAAGAAGGCGGCGGGCATGGGAAAAACGACATCCGCTGGATCATCGACCCCCTGGACGGCACCACCAACTTCCTCCACGGCATCCCCCACTTCGCCGTCTCCATCGCCGTGGAGATCCGCGGCCGCCTGGCCCATGGGGTCATCTACGACCCGGTGAAGAACGAACTGTTCACCGCCAGCGCCGGCAGCGGTGCCCAATTCAACGACCGCCGCATCCGGGTCTCCCCCCGCCCCAGCCTGGCCGGGGCTTTGCTGGGCACCGGCATCCCCTTCCGCGAGGATCAGGACCTCGACGCCTACCTCGCCACCCTCAAGGCCCTGATCCAGGACACCGCCGGGGTCCGCCGACCCGGGGCGGCCTCCCTGGACCTGGCCTACGTCGCCTGCGGTCGTTTCGACGGCTTCTGGGAATTCGGTCTCCACTACTGGGACCTGGCCGCCGGCGTGTTGTTGGTCCAAGAGGCCGGCGGCATGGTCACCGACTTCCGCGGTGGCGACGGCTACATCAAGAGCGGCAACATCCTCTGTGCCAACCCCAAACTCCACGACCGCATGCTACGCATCCTCACCAAGACCCTGCCCAGCGAACACCAACGCTGAGGCCCAACTAAGCCCCTGTTAACTCACCCCCTCTACGGTGAGCGGGTCATGGGCCTTCTGTATCCTCTACTGCGATTGCTCATTCGCCTGGACGGCTCGGACCTGCTGTTGAGCGCCGGGCGCAGCCCCGCCCTGGAACTGGAAGACGGCGCCCGCACCGCCGACCTCATCCACCAAGGCGAAATCGCCCTGCTCCAAGAGGCCATAGAACGCGGCGGTGCCCACGGGATGCAAACCCTGGATCAATCCCTGTACAATCTCCATCTCCAAGGCCACATCAGCGCAGAGACCGCCTTGGAATACGTCGCGGCCCCCCGCGCCATGCGGCTGCGGTTGCGACTGGAAGGGCTGGCACCGGCCGAGTGACCCAGGCCGACACCACTGGAGGAACCCCATGGACACACTGCCACAGCTGCTGGCACCGGCTGAAC
>JALSHN010000098.1 GCA_026982215.1 Gammaproteobacteria bacterium | reverse complement strand
GCGCATGGGGCGAGAGGACCTCATCGGCAACGGCAAGCGCCACTTGGTGCCGGCTTGGCAACCGGGTGACACCAACCGCTTGCGGCAAGTGGAAAAACGGACTAAAGCCAAGCCAAAGAGGGGACGCCCCGTCTCCAAGAGAGGGCGCAGCATCGCTCAACGAAGGAGGCCGTCATGAAGACCACGAACGCACCGTTGATTCTCGTCGCCATGCCCTTGCTGGCGAGCGCCTTGTCAGCCGCTTGGGCGGGGGGCGGATCCTGTGCTTATGACGAAGGTATCCTCGCCCTGGAACGTGGTCATACCCTCCGGGCGCAAACGATGCTCCTCATCGCCGCCCGCGAAGGCGATACCCGAGCGCAGCAGGTGCTGCGGGAACGCTTCGCCGGACAACGACTCGCAGGCGTGGGACTGGGCGTCACAGACCTGGTTGAGGACCGAAGGGCGGATCCTGCCAAGTAAAGGGATCGGTGCTGAACAAGGAGCGGGTGAGAATCTCCGGGGCGGTGTCGGAGAGGTTGTCGTAGGCCTGATAGGCGAACAGCCCACCACCCATCATCCCCATACCTCCACCCATCCCACCGCCGCCACCGCCACCCATCATCCCACCCTGACGGCACCCCCCGGTGCAGATCTGGCCGATCCAGATCACCCGCACCTCGTCTCCGATGTTCCAAGAGACGGTGCCACCGAAATTGCCACCTCCCATCATGCCGCCGCCACCCATGCCACCACCCATCATCCCAGCTCCGGGAAGGGTAGCACTGCCCGAGGTGGGGTTGCGGGTACCTTGCACCTGACGCAACACGAAGGCATGGATGTCCTGATCATTGGGGCCCAGTGTTCCGCCGGTCATCAGGGTCGAATTGATCACATCCTGGCGGATGGCCATGTAATAGCCGATGGCGAGGCCATTGGCGTCCTGGTCGATGAGCTTCTGGAAGACCTGGGAGAACTGGGCCCCCTCCGGGGTGGTATCGGTGAGGGTCTGATCCACCGCCACTGCCGCCTGTCCCGGATCCATCGCCCAGCCGGTATTGATGAGGATGGAGCTGATGAGATTGCCGGCCGCGGTGCTCTCAAGCACCTGTTTGGAGGAAATGCCTGAAAGCGGGGCGTTGTCGGCGCGGACGAAGCTCTCCTCGCGCAGCCGCCCCTGGGGCGTGGCGGAATCCAGGATGAGTTGGATGTAGCGCACCCCCGAAGGACTGGTGAGGAGCCGTTGCAGGATACCTTGGTCATTCACATTGACCTCACAGGTGTATCCCGCAGGGCAGGGGGCGTTGATCGTTCCCCCCACGGACGACCAGCCATCGAAGGGGACCGGCGGCGCCGCCACGCCCGGCGAGACCACCGCTACGGCGAGTATCCCGCTCAAGAGCAGATGGGCTGCAACGGACACGTGCCGACTGCCGCGGCGAGCTTCGCCATTTGCCATTTGTCAGCGACCTTTCCGGTTCTAGTGGTATCCCCGTCCTCCCGCCAAATAGTAGTGCATGGGGGCAATATGTCAAAGAGTTGGCACTTTTGAGGCTAAAAAAACGCCGCCTCGATCCGTGTGACCCAGGCACGTTCCGCTTCGCCATACACCTCCTTGGGATCCACCCAGCCCGAGGCCCGGTGGGGCAGCAACAGCAACTCGGCCAGGTCGCGCTGGTGAGGGTTCATGGGATCGGGCTCGATGCGCGACAGCGCCTCCAGGGTGGCGCTGTAGTCATAGCCCGCCTTCTCGAACACGAAGCGCACGAAGCGCAGGCGCTCCTTGGGTTCCAGGGATCGAGGATTGCCGACCACCTGCTCGCTCATGGCCTCATAGGCCTCGGCCAGCCGTTCCAAGGGGGCCTTCTCACCCAAGGGAACCACTTCCAGGGCCTTGTCACCGCCGCAGGAAGCCAAGATTGTCATCGAAAAAAATAATATGAAAAACAATCGCATATGACAAAAACCTCTAGTTCAGTCTCTATTTTGAACGGGAGTGTGACCCAGTGCGCGCTTTTCTCCCTGCGTCTCGATGCCTCCAGGCCGCAAACCAAGGCAGGTCAGGTGAACGAGACGAACGATGCGCAGCAAACTGCTTCCCTCCCTCCTCAGCCTTGTCCTGGTCTTTGGCCTCGCCCCGGCCGCCAAGGCTTGGACGAAGCAAGACACCCTGTGGCAGATGGCCTACCTCTCGGTTCATCTCACCGACTGGGGGCAGACACTGGACATCGCTGCCCAGTGTCGCAGCGGGGCCTATTATGAGACCAACCCGGTGTTGGGGCGATGCCCCAGTGCCCAAAAGGTGAACGCCTATTTTCTCACCACCGCCTTGCTGCATTCTGGCATCGCCCATGCCCTGCCGCCCAAATACCGTCGCATCTTCCAGGCCGGCACCATCAGCATGCAGATCGGTTATGTGACCAACAACGCCAACATCGGTCTCAAATGGCGTTTTTGAATGCACTTCACCTCCCCAGCGGCCCCGCGCAAGCGGGGTTTTTTGTGCCCCTTTTCCCGTCCGCCAGGGCTTTGGTGTATCATTTGCCGCCTTTCGAATCAGGGTGGAATCGATGTTGGAAATCAATCCGTTGTTGAGCAAGATCAAAGACCTCCAAGGGCGGGTGGACGCCCTGAGGGGGTATCTTTGACTACGATCTGAAGAAAGAACGTCTGGAAGAAGTCAGTCGCGAGTTGGAGGACCCAGAGGTCTGGAACGACCCGGAGCGCGCCCAGGCCCTGGGTCGGGAGCGAGCCCAGTTGAGCGAGGTGGTGGAGGGCATCGAACAGCTCACCCAGGGGTTGGCCGATGCCGCCGAGATGCTGGAGCTGGCCGCCGAGGACGACGATGCCGATCTGGCCGCGGCAGTGGCCGAAGACGTGGAACGCTTCGAAAAGCAGGTCCACGATCTGGAGTTCCAGCGCATGTTCTCCGGGGAGATGGATGCCGCCAATGCCTACGTGGACATCCAGGCCGGCTCAGGCGGTACCGAGGCCCAGGATTGGGCGGAAATGCTGTTGCGGATGTATTTGCGCTGGGGCGAGCGCCACGGCTTCAAAACCGAGCTGGTGGAGGTCTCTCCCGGCGAGGTGGCGGGGATCAAGAGCGCCACCATCCGCTTCGAGGGACCCTATGCCTATGGCTGGCTGCGCACCGAGACCGGGGTGCATCGCTTGGTGCGCAAGTCACCTTTCGATTCCGGCAACCGCCGCCACACCTCCTTTGCCTCGGTGTTCGTCTCTCCGGAGGTGGAGGACGACATCGACATCGACATCAATCCGGCGGATCTGCGCATCGACGTCTATCGGGCCTCGGGGGCCGGCGGTCAGCACGTCAACCGCACCGAGTCGGCAGTGCGCATCACCCATCTGCCCACCGGCATCGTGGTCCAGTGTCAGACCGACCGTTCCCAGCACAAGAACAAGGCCCAGGCGATGAAACAGCTCAAGGCCAAGCTCTACGAGCTGGAGATGCAGAAGCGCCGTGCCGAGCAGCAGGCCCTGGAGGAGACCAAGTCGGACATCGGCTGGGGACATCAGATCCGTTCCTACGTGTTGGATCAGTCCCGGATCAAGGACCTGCGCACCGGGGTGGAGGTGGGCAACACCCAGGCGGTGCTGGACGGCGATCTGGATCAATTCATCGAGGCCAGCCTCAAGAGCGGCTTGTAAGGTACTGACATGGCAGAGAAAGAGCAGCAGAGCGTCCAGGACGAGAACGAACAGATCGCCCAGCGTCGGGCCAAGCTGGCCCAGTTGCGCCAGGAGACCGACACCCCCTTTCCCAACGATTTCCGCCGCGACGTGATGGCCGCCGAGCTCCACGCCGAGTACGGCGACAAGGACGAGGCCTGGCTGGCGGAGAACCCCCGGCGGGTGGCCATCGCCGGGCGGATGATGACCCGGCGGATCATGGGCAAGGCCGCTTTTGCCCATCTCCAGGACATGTCCGGGCGGATGCAGATCTATGTCAAGCGCGACAACCTCCCCGAGGGGGTGTACGCCCAGTTCAAGAAATGGGACATCGGCGACATCCTCGGCGCCGAGGGGACCCTGTTCAAGACCAAGACCGGCGAACTCACGGTGATGGTGGATCAGATCCGCCTGCTCACCAAGTCGCTGCGGCCGCTGCCGGAGAAGTTCCATGGGCTGGCCGACCAGGAGACCCGTTATCGTCAGCGCTATCTGGATCTGATCATGAACGAGGTCTCCCGGCGCACCTTCCGGCTGCGCTCGGCGATCATCGACCACATCCGCCGTTTTCTCATCGACCGGGGGTTTTTGGAGGTGGAGACGCCGATGATGCAGGTGCTCCCCGGCGGGGCCACGGCCCGGCCCTTCAAGACCTATCACAATGCCCTGTCCATGGATCTCTACCTGCGCATCGCCCCGGAGCTCTATCTCAAGCGCCTGGTGGTGGGCGGGTTCGAGAAGGTGTTCGAGATCAACCGCAACTTCCGCAACGAG
>JALSHN010000097.1 GCA_026982215.1 Gammaproteobacteria bacterium | reverse complement strand
TGGACGACGTGGAAGAGGTCGCGCCGGCAGAGCGCCTAGAGGAATTGCTGCAGGCGCTCGGGACCACATTCACGGACCTCCCTCAACCGGTTCGCGCGTCATTCGATGCCCGCCAAGCATACACCGTGGCTTTCCTTGAGCAGATCACTGAGTGGGCGGAACGAAAAAAACAAAAGCTCAAGAGCACAGCCGCCGCGGCTGTGGTGGAGATCATCGGCAGCCACGGCCAGACAGCAATGACGGTAGAGACCTGCAGGGTCTGGGTTGTGGCCGATGGCGTCGTCGTTGGAGGAGGGCCTGTGAAACCGCTGGAAATCGAACCTTACCCTGGTTTCGAGGAACCACGCCAATTCGTGATCCCAGACGTGCTTCCAGATCCTGAGACCGGCGAGTCTGTTAACGTGCTTGAGGGACAAGAAGGTGCTGCCTACCTCAAGCTCCGGACAAGTGCACGGCAACTTCAGATGTCGCAGGAAACGCGAGCCAAGAACGTTATCCGCGTCTGGAACAATCGTAATAATGTTGCGACATGGCCGCTGCAGGCGCTGCATGGCGTGAGTGCCGCGAGCTTCATCTATGGCGAGCTCCGTTGTCCGTCTCTTTCTGGTGATCATCTCTCAGGCGCCGAGAGACTCCATCTATCGGACACCCCTCTAGTACGCGCGCTTGAGCACTGGGCTCGTGAAAAAGTAGAGGAATTGGCCAATGACCTTCATCAGGCGATGGCCGAAAAGACAAACCCGAAGGATCGTGAGCGAGCAAGGAGTGCCCTGAGCAGCATCCGCGATTTGATGCGGCGGTTCCTCGACGCAGACGCTGCCGGCGGCACTGCGGAAGGGCTGGAAGCGGGCGGTGGATCAGGTGCGGGATCCAAGGGGAAGCAAGGCGAAAGAGATCGTGACAACTACGGGAAGCGCGTGGACGAGATCCTTCTGGAAAACGGACGAAATGACATCGCGCTTATCTGTGGGACCAAGGTACCCTTGATGTATCGTTGCCTCGAAATCGACGGCGATGGCACCTCCAGGCCTGTGAGGAACGCACAGGTGAAACTGGTCTGCACGCCCGACGGTCAGTTCCAACTGGATTCTGAGGGCCTGATTACGGCTGTGTATCCAGGTGTTGGGACAATTTGGTTGGAAACCGAAGAGGGGACCGTCTCGTCCAACCAGGTGGAAGTGTGGGCTGGAGAGGCAACGGACGTGGCATTCGACCCACCGTCGGAGAGCCTGATGCAGGGTGAAAGACGCCAGCTTCAATTCACGTTTGAAACGGATGACGGTCCGCTCGACGACGCGCTTATTGATGCTGAGGTGCTCGAACCGGAGATGGGTCGAATTGGCCGACACGGGCGCTTCACGGCAGGACTAAAGGAAGGCGATTCCACTGTGCGAGTGCGCTACGGAGCGGCTAGTCACGAGTTTCGAGATTACACTGTTAGAATCGGCGCCGAGCGGGTGCCCCCGCCAGAGGGCACGGGCGAACACGGTTCCGACGTCCCAGAGATACTATTCTGCGGAGATGAAGCACCAGGCATGGCCGAGTATCCGCCGGAGCAACGTACGGTTCCGGGGGGACCAGAGCTGCCGACCGTCATAGAGGATCCCTTGTTCCCAAACATCGTTTGGATCAATCCAAGCAGCAAAGAAGCCGTGCGTGTCAGGCGGAGTGGGGGCGGCTCCAGTGGAGTCGGCAAGGTTACTTCCCGAACTTTTATGCATTTCGTCGCTCTTAAGTGCTTTGACATCCTCAAGCGCCTGCACGTACGACAGCAGATTGCGGGTGGCTCGGTCACGGAATATCAGTACATGCAATATGCTGCAGAGGCAGAGATGGAATGCGCGGAGTTCATTGATGCGGCTTGGGACCTGGGAGACAAAATGGTGACGAGGGAAGGTCTTGCAGATGCCTAGATCCCCAGCATCGACGTTGACGGCTGCACAAGAGATACTGTTCGGCGCCTATGATCTGGATAAGGCCGGCCGAAGTGAGTTCTCGGAATGGGACCTCACTGTCTCAACGTGGAAAAGAAACCCGAACCGGTTTGGCTGCCGCGGTTACGAAGCCCAGTACCCTGACCATAAACGCGTAATGATGGAAATCATGGGCACTACGAAGAAGGATAACCCGCTGAGAAGAGGCTGGTTTGAGAAAATCCGGCCGAACACCTACCGCCTTACAAAACTAGGCCTCTCCGAAGCCGAGCGGCTCAGTCAGATCCGCAACACTGACGTGCAATCGACCCGATCTCCGCAGGCCATCTACGATGCGGTGGCCCCTCTGTACCGGAGCAATGTCTTCAGGAAGCACAGTAGAGACCCCGAAGAACCGCGGATGTGGCTTGGCGCTGCCTCATTTCTTCAGTTGACGAAGAACGATCCACAGCATGTAGAGGACCGCCTTCGCGCGACGGAAGCTGCAATAAAGAATGCGATTGACTGGCTGGACGAACACGAAACTGACCACATCCAACGCGGCGTTTCAGGTGGGAGTGAGGTCATCTCCAGAAACAGCCTTCAGCAACTCAAGAGCTTCTACGAAACGATTCTGGACCGGTTCTCGGGGCAAATACATGCGTTGACGAAGTCACGACGTTAGACCGCATAGCACATTCCAGGTGCTTGACAGGCATCGCCTGCCTCGGATGTCATTCTGCGGCCCTGGGTAATTCTGCAGCCGCCCCGTTTCGTCTCTCGATAATCCTTCCGGTATGGAGGGTAGCTTCACCCCCAATCTCGGAAACGGATATCTCGCTGCAGGTCGAAGTGACCTGCTCGGGATCGAACCGGCCTATTGAGTGGGCCGCGTAGGTCCAATCAGCCTCTACTGAAAGCCAGCGTCGGTTCAGCGATTGCGCTACGGCGCCTGTAGTATTGCTCCCCGCGAACGGGTCGAGGACCGTGTCACCCTCGTCGGTGAGGAACCTGACAAAGAACTCCACCAGCGTGGAGGGCATTCGCGCAGGATGGATCGGGGCGCCCCTTTCGAGGCAGAACCTGCGGTAGCCGTCGCTGGAAAGCGTGTTGGCCGCCTTGAGCAGGTTGGTAGTCTCTTCGAGGTACTTGGCAAAGCCCTTGGGGGTGATGACACCGTCCATAGAGGGGAACGCGTCCACGCCACCGACGTTGGGCGGGATCGCCCCATGGTTGTCCGCCTTGAAGCTTTCCGCGCCGATGTGGTGCTGAGACGGCCGGGATCCGGCGTTGTACTTGCCGGTTTTGATGAGGCGCTTCATGCTGGGGCTGTACTCCCTCAGCACCTTCCGGTTATCGGCTTTCGGACGTGGGTTCGGGGACATCCACCAGATGCGGGTGAAAGCGTCCTTGACCCGTGACCGCTCCTTGTTGACCCACTCGATGGGCGATGGCAACCTAGCCGGGTTGTACCAGATGAACTCTTGGCAGAGGTGCAGCTCGCCCTTCTTGAGGAAGCGCAGGAATGCCTCCAGGACGTGGGTGGACATCGTCGGCTGGCCAGGCATCCAGGCGTTGCCGATTTCGATGACAATCGAACCGTCCTCCGTCACCATGTCGCGCAGGAGGGGCGCGAACTTTGCGAACCAGCGGATGTACTCGTCGCCCTGAAGGTTGCCGTAGCTCTTCTTGGTGTTCAGAGGGAAAGGCGGAGACGTGAACGCGAGTTGGACCTTGCCACGATATTCCTGCAGCGGCTTGCTCTTGAGCACCTTGAGGGAGTCACCGCAGTAGGCTGTCCCGAGGCCCGTCTCGTAGATCGGCGTTGAAGCGCGTCGCCCTTCCCTGAGTGCATCGGCGATCGCTACGTCGTGTGTCTTCCCCCAGTCCCCCATGTCGTCAATCTGTCTCCTCAGGCTTTTGGGCCACAATATCTACGGTGGCGACTGTCGTAAACGGCAAAATCTGGACATGCGACCCCAACTTGCCACTTTCTTGCCCGGCGGTGCGACCTTCGCCCGCCGAACACAGGATGAACGATCATCGTGACTGGATGAGATCCAACTATGGCGCGGCGTTCTTCGGCCTCTGGCAGAAGGTTGTGTCCGAATGGGAGCGCAGAAAGCATCGTCTGGAACGAGCAATGGCCTGAGAACGTCCGATGCCGGTCGGTTCTCCGCAAATGCCACCGCCATCGAAGAGTTCAGGTTGCGTTACAAAATAATCATGTGATTTCAGCGCATTACGAAAAATTCACCAAATCACCGCAGTCATGAGGTTCAGAGAAAAACGGCCCGGAGAGACCAATTTTGGGCGTTTTGCGCGGTCGAAGGTGAATGGCCCACCGGCGTAACCCTTGAAAACAACGGGAAAATCCGGGCGCGGCGGGAGCAGAGAAACATTCCGCTCAGGTCAGTGGCGGAGGAGGTGGGATTCGAACCCACGGTGGGCGTTCACCCACGCCGGTTTTCAAGACCGGTGCATTCGACCACTCTGCCACTCCTCCGCAGCGGGCGCCGTGCCGGCATGGATTAC
>JALSHN010000096.1 GCA_026982215.1 Gammaproteobacteria bacterium | reverse complement strand
ATTGGCATCGGTGACCGTGGGGTGCTCGCCCCCCCGGCCATAGCAAGCCGGACCGGGATGGGCCCCGGCCGATTGCGGCCCCACCTGCAAAAGCCCCCCCTCGTCCACCCAGGCGATGGAGCCGCCACCGGCGCCGATGGTGTGCATGTCCACCATGGGCACTGCCACCGGGTAACCGACCACCCGCCCCTCGCTGGTGAGGCGGATATCGCCGTCGATGAGGGCCACGTCGGTGGAGGTGCCACCCATATCGAAGGTGAGCAAGCGCTCCCGACCGCACTCCCGGCCGACGAACTGGGCCGCCGCCAGCCCCCCCGCCGGCCCGGACAACAACAGACGCACCCCATGGCGCCCCGCCTGATCCGCGTCGATGGTCTCCCCCGAGCTCTGCATCACCGCCACCGGCGCCGGCGCCAGGCCTCGGCGCAGACGCTCGAGATAGCCGGCCACCAGCGGTCCCACGTAGGCGTTCAACCAAGTGGCCACGCCCCGCTCATATTCCCGATACTCCGGCAACACCTCAGAAGAACGACAGACGAACGGGCCCGCAGGCACCGCCTCCGCCACGCGGCGTTCATGGGTCTCGTCGAGGAAGGAAAACAACAGATTGATCGCCACCGACTCAGGGGCCAGGGTCTGCACCGCATGACGCACCGCCTCCAGATCGTCCTCGCCGAGCGGCACCACCTCGGTACCGTCGGCCCCGATGCGTCCCGCCACCGCCACCACCATTCCCGGCTCCACCGGAGGGGGCGGCAGCCGCGGTTCCAGGTCGTAGAGATCGGGGCGGTTCTGGCGACCGATGGTGAGCACGTCTTCGAGGCCGGCATTGGTGATCAGCAAGGTGCGCGCTCCCTTGCGTTCCAGCACCGCGTTGGTGGCCACGGTGGAGCCATGGATCACCCGCAACCCGTCGAGAGACAGCCCCAACTCGGCCACCCCCTGGAGAATGGCCCGATCCGGGGCATCGGGGCGGGAGAGCACCTTGTGGACCCGCAATCCGCCGTGTTCGTCCAGATAGACGAAATCGGTGAAGGTCCCCCCGGTATCGATGCCCAACAATCTCATGTCTCGGCCCACTCGGTACGATTGCGTCCCCCCTGCTTGGCACGGTAGAGGGCGGAATCGGCCCGCTGCAGCAGGCTCTCCAGCCGCTCCCCGGGCAACCACTGGGCCACCCCCTGACTGAGGGTGAGAGGTACCTGATGACCCTTGACGTGGATCGGCGTCGCCTCCAAGTGGCGCCGCACCCGCTCGGCCACCTCCAGGGCGGTGTTCAGCCCGGTACCGTCCAACAACACCAGAAACTCCTCGCCGCCGTAACGCCCCACCAGATCGGGGGCCCGCAACGCCGCCCGGATACGGCGCACGCTCTCCCGCAGCACCGCATCCCCCACCAGATGACCGTGGGTGTCGTTGACCGCCTTGAAACGATCCAGATCGGCCATGATGACGCTGAAGGGCCGCTCCCGATCCCGCCCCAGGCGCTCCTCCAGCCGCTCCATGATCGCCCTCCGGGTGAGCGCGCCGGTCAGGGCATCGTGTTCCAACTCGGCATGGATACGCCGCTGGTCGGCGCGCAGACTGGCCAGGGTCTCGCTGAGGCCGGCCACCTGCACCCCATGGTAGGCCTCCACCGCCAGCGAGACGTCCAGGGCCACCACCTTCACCAGAAAGGGCAACAACTCGCGCCGCTCCGCCTCCTCCAGGGCCGCCATCAACAAGTCCTCCAGGATGCGGTAAGCGCCAATGTAGAGGCTCAACCCCACCCCGGCCCACACATGGGCCAGACCGACACGCAGCCGTTCCTCGAAGTACGCCCGCGATGTGAAATCGCGCCCGAGACTGAGCAGATACGCCCGCTGGGTGCGTTCCAGATCGGCGCGGCGGAACCCCTGAGCCAACACGGCGCGGGCCTCGGGATGGACCAGCAGCCGATCGTAGAAGACCTTCACCAGGCCTTCCACCCGTGGTGCGATCACCTCATGCAAGGCCTCAGCCTGGCACCGCTCCCCCTCACCAAGGTCCATCAACGCCAGCCGCCGGGCGCGGGCGGCCTCGTCCATCCCCAACCGTTCGCAATAACCCGATGCCCCGTTCACCGATTTCCCTTGCAAAGCCCAAGCGATTGCCAATAATTATGCGCCATGGAAGCGCAGGATGCCTTGATCGTGGTGGACCACGTGACCCGTCTCTACGGGCCCAACACCGCCGTCCGGGATCTCTCCTTCCAGCTCCGGCGCGGCGAAGTGGTCGGCTTTCTCGGCCCCAACGGGGCGGGCAAATCCACCACCATGCAGATGATCACCGGAAACCTCGCCCCCTCGGCCGGACGAATCACCGTCGGCGGGGCGGACATCCTCGACGAACCGGTGGCCGCCAAGGCCCGACTCGGTTATCTCCCGGAACAACCGCCTCTCTATCGGGAACTGACCGTGGACGAATACCTGCGATTCTGCGCCCGACTGAATCGCATCCCCCGTCCCGAAGTGAAGGAGGCGGTGGCCCGGGCCAAGGCCCGCTGCGGCCTGGAAGCCATGGGGCGGCGGCTGATCGGCAACCTCTCCAAAGGGTATCAGCAACGCGTGGGCATCGCCCAGGCCATCATCCATCAGCCCGACGTGGTGATCCTCGACGAACCCACCGTCGGCCTGGACCCCATCCAGATCCGTGAGATCCGCGAATTGATCCGCGAACTGGGACGTGACCACAGCGTGATCCTCTCCACCCACATCCTGCCGGAGGTGCAGAGCGTGTGCGACCGGGTGCTGATCATCAACCGCGGCGAGCTGGTGTTCGACGACCGCATCGAAGCCCTCACCCGCCGCATGCAGACCTCGGCGCTGGTGGTGGCCCTCAAGCGTCCCCCCGCCCTCGGTGAACTGGAAGAACTGCCCGGCGTGAGCGCGGTGGAGGTCTTGGCGGAGGGGCGCTTTCGCCTCCACCACGCCCCCGAGCTCTCCCCCGCCGAGGCAGTGGCGGCGGCCGCCTGTCGTGGCGACTGGGGGCTCTTCGAGCTCACCCCCGAGCGCCTCTCGCTGGAGGATGTGTTCGTCAACCTCACCTGCGAAGAACCCACCGGGGAGGCCGCCTGATGGTGTGGGTGATCGCCGCGCGCGAGCTGCGCAGCCTGTTCCTCTCGCCGCTTGCCTGGTCGGTGCTGGCGGTGATCCAGGCCATCCTCGCCTACCTATTCCTGGGCCAGGTGGATCTCTACCTCACCTTGCAACCCCGGCTAGCGGCCATGCCCGGCGCCCCCGGGGTCACCGAAGTGATCGTCACCCCGCTACTGGGCAACGCCGCCGTGGTACTGTTACTGGTGATCCCCTTGCTCACCATGCGCCTGATCGCCGAGGAGCGGCGTAACCAGACCCTGCCGTTGCTGTTCTCCGCCCCGGTGACCATGACCCAGATCGTTCTCGGCAAATACCTGGGCATCCTCGGTTTCCTGGGGGTGATGCTGGGGCTGATCCTGCTCATGCCCCTGTCGCTGCTGGCAGGAGGCAGCCTGGACTGGGGGCTGGTGGCCTCCGGCTTCATGGCCCTCGGCCTGCTGCTGGCCGCCTTCGCCAGCGCCGGGCTGTACATGTCCACCCTCACCCGTCAGCCCACGGTAGCCGCGGTCTCCGGCTTCGGCCTGCTGTTGTTGCTGTGGATCCTCGACTGGGGTGCACGCGGTGAGGAACAGAGCAGCCCGCTGCTCGCCTACCTCTCGGTATTGCGCCACTACGAATCGTTGCTGGAGGGGGTATTCAAATCCAGTGACGTGATCTACTACCTGCTGTTCATCGTCACCTTCCTGGTATTGAGCGTCCGCCGCCTGGACGCCGACCGTCTGCCCCACTGACAGCGGAGGACCAACGGCCCATGGAAGTCTCGGACAAGACGCGCCGACGCATCCGCCTCCAAGACGGCCTGTTCTACCTGCTGTTCCTCACCTTCATCGGGCTCATCGCCTGGCTCTCGGTGCGTTACGACTTCGAGGCCGACTGGACCGCCTCCGGGCGCAACACCCCCGCTCCCCAGACCCTGGCGGTACTGGAGCAACTGCAAGGGCCGGTGGAGATCACCGCCTTCGTCACCGGTGGCAACGAACCGTTGCGGCGCGAAATCCAACGGCTGGTGGACCGCTACCGTCGCTTCAAAGCCGACCTGACGCTCCAGTTCGTCAATCCCGATCGCGACCCGGCCAAGACCCGGGAGATGGGCATCAACTTCGACGGCGAAATGGTGGTACGCTACGAGGGGCGACAGGAAAAGATCACCCAGCCCAGTGAGGAGGTGCTCACCAACGCCCTGCAACGGCTGATGCGCGCCGGCGAGCGCTGGCTGGTATTCGTGGAGGGTCATGGTGAGCGTAGCCCCTCCGGGTCGGCCCCTTACGATATCTCCCGCCTCAGCCAGCGCCTGGGCGACAAGGGCATCCACCACCGCAACCTCAACCTCAGCAAGGAACTGGCCATCCCCGACAACACCTCGGTGCTGGTGATCGCCAGCCCGCAGCGGGATTTCCTCCCCGGCGAGGTAAAACTCATCCAGGACTACCTCGAGCGTGGCGGCAACTTGCTGTGGCTCATGGAACCGGGCCCCGACCACGGCCTCACCGCCCTCGCCGAATCCCTGGGCGTGGAACTGCTCACCGGAGTGATCGTCGATCCCAACGCCCAGATCCTCGGCATCGGCGACCCCCGCTTCGCTCTGGTGGCCGACTACCCGCCCCACCCGGTGACCCGTGACCTCGATGCCCTCACCCTGTTCCCCGAGGCCCGTGCCCTGGACACCGAATCCATGGAAGACTGGAACGCCCGCGCCATCCTGGAGACCCTCCCCCGCAGCTGGGCGGAGACCGGCGAGCTGGCCGGCGAAATCCGTATGGATCCCGGCGAAGACCTTCCGGGCCCCCTCACCCTCGGGCTGGCGCTCACCCGCACCCCGCCTGCGGAAGGAAACGGTGCGGAAGGAAACGACGCCGAGACGCAAGACGACAAAAAGGAACAACGCATCCTCATCATCGGCGACGGCGACTTCCTCTCCAACGCCTATCTCGGCCAGGGCGGCAACCTGGAACTGGCCATGAACGCCATCGAATGGCTCACCGGTGACGATCAGCTCATCGACATCCCCGCCAAGAGCGCGGTGGACCAACGGCTGGACCTGAGCCGTACCGCCCAAGGGGTCATCGGCACCGTGTTCCTCATCGCCCTCCCCCTGGGACTGCTGCTGGTGGGCCTGCGGGTGTGGTGGACCCGACGCAAACGTTGACGTCATGAACCCGCGACTGCGCCTCAACCTCCTCCTGCTCACCGCCGTGGTGATCCTCGGCGCCGTGGCCCTGTGGGCGCCCGCCCCCTCCGATCGACAGCAAAGCCCCCCTCCGCGCCTCACCCCCATGGACAGTGAGGCAGTGCGCCACATCGTCATCCGCCGGCCGGGACTGGAGGGCGAGCTGCGTCTGGACAAGGGTGACGACCGCTGGCAGGTGACCCTTCCGGGGCGGGAGTCCCCCCTGCCCGCCAACGACTTCAAGGCCGAACAGATCGCCCGTATCGCCGAAGCCGAGGTGTACGACCGTTTCCCCGCCGAGGAAGACAAATTGGCCGAATACGGCCTGGACCAACCCCGTGCCTGGCTGCGGCTCAACGCCGTGGAACTCAGCTTCGGCGCCAGCGAACCGCTACGCCAGCGCCGTTATGTCCGCCTCGGCGACTGGATCCACCTCATCGACGGCTACCACCTCGACGACGTAGCCGTGCGCCCGGCCGATCTGCTGGAGCGCGCCCTCCTCCCGGGTCAGCCGGCGCTGCAGGCGATCCGACTCCCCGAATTCGCCGTCACCCAAGACGAGAACGGCGACTGGCGCCTCCAGCCGCCGCGGGAAGGGCTCACCGCCGACGCCCTGCAATCCTTCGTGGATGCCTGGCGCCACGCCCGAGCGATGGAACTGCATCTGAGCGACCCGCCGACGGATACCCAGGGTGAGGTGATCCTGACCACCACCGACGGCCAAGACCACCGTTTTCTCATCACCCAACGCGGGGAGCGCAAGCGCCTGCGGCTTTGGGACCCACAACGGCGGGTGGAATACGAATTCGCCGTCTACAACAGCGAACGGCTGTTGGATCCCGAACGTCACCTGCCCGAAGAAGAAGACGAACCTGCTGCAGAGCGCGGCGACGACAGCGAGGCCGACGGCTGATGCCCGAACTGCCCGAGGTGGAGACCATCCGGCGAGGCATCGCCCCCCACCTGATCGGCCGTCGGGTAGAGAGCGTGGTAGTGCGCCAGCCACGGCTGCGCCGGCCCGTCCCCGCCGAGCTGGCCGAACACCTCGACGGGCAACCCCTCCAAGCGGTGGGCCGACGCGGCAAATACCTGCTGCTGCACTTCCCCAACGGCACCCTGCTGATCCATCTGGGCATGTCGGGCAGCCTGCGGGTACTGCCAGGGGCGTCCCCCGCCGGGCGCCACGACCACCTGGACCTTTGCTTCGAGGGCGAGCGGCGGTTGCGCCTCCACGACCCCCGCCGCTTCGGCTTGGTGGACTGGCAGGCCCTGGGAACCACCCACCCCTGGCTGGCCCGTTTGGGCCCGGAACCCCTGGACGCGGATTTCCATGCTCAATGGCTGACCCAACAGGCGGCCGGCCGCCGGCGGCCCATCAAGTCCCTGGTGATGGACAGCGCCGTGGTGGTGGGGGTGGGCAACATCTACGCCAACGAGGCCCTGTGGCAGGCCGGCATCCATCCCCGCCGTCCCGCCGGTGATCTCGCCCCCCCCGAGCTGGTGCGGCTGGTGGAAGCCATCCGCCAGGTATTGCAGGCCGCCATCGCCCAGGGGGGGACCACCCTGCGCGACTTCACCCGCGCCGACGGCCGGCCGGGTTATTTCGCCCAGTCGCTGGCGGTCTACGGCCGGGCCGGCGAACCCTGCAACCGCCCGGGATGTGGCGGCCGCATCGAGCAAACGGTCATTGCCCAACGCAGCAGCTACTACTGCCCCCAGTGCCAGCCAGCACCTTGACCCTTCAGCGGGGCCGGCGTGCCCGTACCCGGGCCTCGGCGGTGCGCACCACTGGCCGAGGCTGCTCGTCGGCCTGGGAGCGCCGCCGCGCCGAACGGGCGCTCAAGTGCACCGCCACCACCGCGCCCATCACCGCCCCCACCAAGAAGGCGATCACCACCGCCTCACCCAATTGAAACAACATCTCCATGGCCTTGTCCTCCTGTTCGGACCGAGGAACCCGACTGGAAGTGTGCACAGTTCGTGCCCACTTCACTCCCCTCGGCACAAGGCCTTGATTTCTTGAACAGCCTTTCCCCCAGCCCCATGATCGGCGGGGTTGCTCCCCTGGCAGGCAAAAGGCGACAATCGCCGGATGGACGACGCCCGCCCCTTCTGGGAAGTCAAGCGCCTCGAGGAGTTGACCTCCGAGGAATGGGAACGGCTGTGCGACCGTTGCGGCCGTTGCTGTCTGCACAAATTCGAGGACGAAAAAGACGGGCTGCTGTTCACCCGGGTCGCCTGCCGCCTGCTGGACCCGGTCACCGCCCGCTGCCGTGACTACCCCAATCGCCGGCGCCGAATCCCCGACTGCCTGCACCTGCAAGACGACCTGGAGACCTACCTGCGCTGGATGCCGCGCTCCTGCGCCTACCGGCGCCTCCACGAAGGCCGGGGCCTGGCCTGGTGGCACCCCCTGGTCTCCGGCCGCTGGGACACGGTACGGGAAGCCGGCATCAGCGTCGCCGGACGGGTGATCTCCGAAGACGGCATCCCGGAAGAAACCCTGGAGGAGCACCTCATCCGCTGGATCCGCTGAGGCGTTCGAGCTCGCAGCGGTTGCGCCCCGCCGCCTTGGCCCGGTAGAGGGCCTCATCGGCGCGGTCGAAGACCCGACGGGGGTCGTCCCCCTCATGGAATTGGGCGATGCCGGCGGAAAGGGTGATCTCCAAAGGGCTGCCCCGATACTTGAACGGGGTCCCGGCGATGCGCTGGCGGAGCTTCTCCGCCGCCGTGCGGGCACCGGCGAGATCGGTGCCCGGCATCAACACCACGAACTCCTCGCCACCGTAACGGGCGAGGAAATCGGTCTCCCGGATCCCCTGGGAGAGGGTCTTGGCGATCACCTTGAGCACCTTGTCCCCCGCCTGATGGCCCAGACGGTCATTGATCTGTTTGAAGTGGTCCACGTCCCACACCACCAGCGACAAGGGCTCAGCGAAGCGGCGCCAGCGGGCGTACTCCTGCTGCATGCGCTCCTCGAAGGCCAAGCGGTTGGGGATGCCGGTGAGGCCGTCCACCAGCGCCTTGCGCCGCTGCTCCTCCAGGCGACGGCGCAGAGCCCGGGTCTCCTTCTCCAGCTCGGCCAGCCGCCGGCGCAGGGCGGTGAGTTCGGCCTGATCGGCCTCACTCTGGGCCGCCTGCAAGGCCTGGAAACGGCTCAAATGGAGATTGACGCTCTCCACCCGGCGGCGCACCACCAGCCGCAGCCGCTCCAGGTCATCGGCATCGTCCAACTGACGGTGGAGACCGTCCACCTCGTCACGCACCGCCCGGTGGATCGCCTCCCCCTCGGCGCGGGCCGCCTCGCTGCGCTCCACCCGGCCACGCAGCTGCTCATCCATTTCCACCAGCCGCCGGTCCATCTGGCGCAGGAAACGGTGGGTGGCGGAACGTTCCTTATGCAGACGCAGGCGGATGTCAGCGGCCAGCTCGGTCACCTCGGTCAACAGCCCCTCCCATTGGCCCGCTTGCACACCTTCCTCCAGCCGCAGCCGCAAACGCTCCACCCGCACCCCGAATTCCTCGGGCAAGGTCACCCGTTCCATCAACTGCTGGAGGATCTCCGCCACCAGGGCGGCACACACCCGGGTGGCATCCTGGGTGGTGGACGAGGCCCCGGCTTCCGTGGACGCGGTCCCGTCGCCACGGCACAAACGCGCCAGACGCTCGGCCAAGCGCGCCAACTCGTCACCGTCGGCGGCCTCCTCCAGGGCACGGCGGATAGCGGCCAACTCGTCACCGGCGGCCCCCTGGGCCTCCAGCGCCGCCACCAGCGCCTGCAACGGCTGGGCGGGATGCACCGGCGCCGTGAAGCGCAACAAAGCGTTCTGCAAGGATTTCACCGCCTGTTGGAAGGCGGACGGATCGCCGTCGCGCAGGGCATCGCGCAAGGCATCACACACCGGTTCCAGACGTGGTTCGTAATCGGCGGCGAAGATCGCCAGCCGACTCACCGCCTGCTGCAACAGTTCGTTGTCCAATTCGGCCATCTCGGCCCTCCCCGGGATTCGGCCCTGTGATCGACCGGCGGCGGCAAAAGCTGAAGCGGATGGATTATCATCGAAGCCACCGTGAACCACAGAGGAGAACGCCGTGGGTTATCTCTACCTCGCTCTGGCCATCGTCTGCGAAGTCATCGCCACCACCGCGCTGAAGGCCACCGAAGGCTTCACCCGTCCCGGACCCACCGCAGTGATGGTCATCGGCTACGGCCTGGCCTTCTACCTCCTCAGCCGGGTGTTGAACTTCCTGCCGGTGGGTATCACCTACGCCGTCTGGTCGGGCATGGGCATCGTGCTGGTAGCGGTGGCCGGGGCCGTGGTCTACAAACAGCTCCCCGACTTGGCGGCGATCCTGGGGATGGGGCTCATCGTCACGGGGGTGGCGGTGATCTTCCTGTTCTCGAAGACCACCCAGGCGTGAAGGGCGGGCCGCCAAGGGCGGCCCGGGAGCGTCAGGCAGCGAGCCGCACAGGCTCTGGCAGACGCAGATCCATCGCCACCGGCAAATGGTCGGAATAGGGCACCTGGAGGACGTTGATCGCCTCCACCTCGAAGCCCTCGCTCACCAGGATGTGGTCCAGACGGCGCTTGGGACGCCAACTGGGAAAGGTGTGGCGGTCGTCGTCCAACGGCTCCTGCAGGGTGGTGCGGTGGATCAGAGTCGCCAGCTCACGGCTGCCGGGCTGACAGTTCATATCGCCCATCACCACCACGTGACGATGGTCCTGGATGCGTTCGGCAACATAGTCCAATTGCTGCAGCCGTGCCCGCTTGCCCAGGGCCAGATGAAGCAACACCACCACCAGCGGCTCGCGGGGATCGCCGTAATAGAGGAACAAGCCCCCACGCCCGGGAATGGGGCCGGGCAGTTTGTGTTCCTCCAGTTCATAGGGCGCATAACGGCTGAGTACCCCGTTGCTGTGCTTGGCCAGATGGCCGAAACGGCGGTTGGTCTGGTGATACCAGTGCGGGTAGGCGGCGCGGGCGGCCAGGTATTCGATCTGATTGACGAAACCGGTGCGCAGACTACCCGGATCCACCTCCTGCAGACCCACCACGTCATACCCCCGCACCAGCTCGGCGATGCGATCGAGATTCTCGAACAACTGGGCGTGTGGCAGCAGGTGCTTCCAACCGTGGGTGAGATAATGGTGCGGACGGTGGGCGGCGATGGCCACCTGGATGTTGTAGCTCAGCAGTCTGAGATGCTGACCGATGCGTTGTTCCTCCGACTTGAATCGTTGCATCCTGCGACAATCCCCCTTGAAAAATTTCGTTTGCCAGCCGCCCTCTCAGATGGGGCAGATCATTTCCCCCAGCCGCTCGGTGAGCTTGAGGTTCTCCCCGTAGTCCACCGGGCAGTCGATGATGCTCACCGTATCGTCTTCGAGAGCGGTTTTTAAAGTGGGCAAGAGATCTTCGGCACGTTGGATGCGATATCCCTTGGCCCCGAACGACTCGGCGTAACGGACGAAGTCCGGGTTGTCGAAGGCCACGTGGGAGGCACGACCGAACTGATTCATCTGCTTCCATTCGATGAGCCCGTAACCCGAATCGTTCCATATCAGGATGACCATCGGCGTCTTCAGACGCAAGGCCGTCTCGATCTCCTGGGAGTTCATCAGGAAACCGGCATCACCAGTGACTGCCACCACTCTCCGGTCAGGATAGGCCAGTTTGGCGGCAATGGCCCCGGGAACGGCGATCCCCATGCTGGCGAAACCGTTGGATATGATACAGGTATTGGGCTCGTCGGCGCGGTACATACGCGCCATCCACATCTTGTGGGCCCCCACGTCGCAGATGACGATGTCGCGGGAATCCATGGCGGTGCGCAGATCCCAGATGATCTTCTGCGGTTTCATCGGGCAGGCCGCGTCCTTGCGATGGGCCCGCATCTCCTCGATGAGGGCCTCGCGCAGGCGGGCGAGTCGCTTGCCGGAATGGGGCGTGGCCAGCTCGGCGATGCGGATCAGACTCAGCTTGATGTCGCCCACCACCCCCACTGCCACCGGGTAATTGGCGTCCACCTCGGCGGGAACGGTATCGATGTGGACGATGGTGCGATCGCGGGTGGGGTGCCACAGATAAGGGTGATACTCCACCAGATCGTAACCGATGCAGATGATCACGTCGGCCTGGGCGAAGCCGCAATTGACGTAGTCGTTGGCCTGCAGGCCCGCCGACCCCAGCGCCATGGGGTGGCGGAACGGGATCACCCCCTTGGCCATGAAGGTATTGGCCACCGGGATGTTGAGCCGTTCGGCGAAATCAGCCAGCTGCTTCCAGGCACGGGCACGGATCACCCCGTTGCCGGCGAGGATGATGGGCTGACGGGCATTGGAGATCACCTCGGCGGCGGCCTTGATCCGCTCGGCGGCCGGTTCCGGAAGGGTGGGCTGTTTCACCGGCAGTGGTTCGCCGTCCACGTCCATCTTGGCGATGTTCTCGGGAAACTCGATGAAGCTGGCGCCGCTCTTCTCGGTCACCGCCACCTTGAAGGCCTTGCGCACCACCTCGGTAATGATGTTCGGCGTGAGCAGGCGGGAGGAATACTTACTGATGGGGGCGAACATCAGTTCCAGGTCCAACACCTGGTGTGATTCCTTGTGCAGGCGGTTGGTGCCCGCCTGGCCGGCGATGGCCACCAGGGGGGCATGGTCCATGTTGGCGTCGGCCACACCGGTGATGAGATTGGTGGCCCCCGGCCCGAGGGTGGCCAGACACACCCCCG
The DNA here is from genome assembly GCA_026982215.1 of Gammaproteobacteria bacterium. GTDB lineage: Bacteria > Pseudomonadota > Gammaproteobacteria > S012-40 > S012-40 > S140-43. Next base: position 13,626 of record JALSHN010000096.1, on the reverse strand, counting down.
GGCGACCGGTGAGCCGGCCGTAGACGTCGGCCATGAAGGCCGCTCCCTGCTCATGACGGGTGGTGACGAAACGAATGGAGGAGTCCAGCAGGGCATCCATCACATCGAGATTCTCTTCCCCGGGAACGCCGAAGATGTATTCCACCCCCTCGTTTTCCAGGCATTTCACGAACAATTCCGCGGCCTTCATTTGAAAGTCTTCCCTGTATGAGTTTGGCTATGGATGCTGTAAAGCGGGTGTCGGCAGGGCTTGCAATTCCTTTACCATCGCCCCATTGCGCCCAGATTAACCCAGTGGCGGTTTGACTCCACCCCCCTGGCCCCCCTACCCTGGCCCGGTTCGTTCCCACAGGACGCAAGACCCCATGGACTGGTTGCAAATCGTGGTACTGGCCCTGGTGCAGGGCATCACCGAATTCCTCCCCGTCTCCAGCTCGGCCCACCTCATTCTGGTGCCGGTGCTCACCGGTTGGCCGGACCAGGGACTGGCCTTCGACGTGGCCGTCCATCTGGGCACCCTCTCGGCGGTGATGTGGTATTTCCGCGACACCCTGGCCCGCGTCACCCGCGACTGGCTGGCCTCGCTGCGTCAACGGACCCGCGTCGGCGAGTCGGGGCTGGCGTGGGCGGTGATCATCGCCACCCTGCCGGCGGTGTTCTTCGGCCTGCTCTTCAAGGACCTCATCGAGACCCACCTGCGTGGTCCCCTGGTGATCGCCACCACCACTCTGGTCTTCGGGCTGCTGCTGTGGTGGGCCGACGCCCGGGGGCGCCGCGAACGCAACGAATACAGCCTGACCCTGCGCGACGTGATCATCATCGGCCTGGCCCAGGCGCTGGCACTGATCCCCGGCACTTCACGCTCCGGGATCACCATCACCGCCGCCCTGCTGCTGGGGATGACCCGTGACGCCGCCGCCCGCTTCTCCTTCCTGCTCTCCATCCCGCTGATCCTGGCCGCCGGCACCCTGAAGACCCGCGATCTGATCGAGGCCAGCGGACCGGTGGACTGGAGCGCGCTGGGCTTGGGGGTGGTGCTGAGCGGAGTCAGTGCCTACCTGTGCATCCATTTCTTCTTGAAGCTCCTCGACCGCATCGGCATGCTGCCTTTCGTGGCCTATCGGTTGTTACTGGGGCTGGTGTTGTTGGTGCTGTTTCTGTAACCGTGCCAGGACGGCGAGGCGCCGGCGGCGCAAGGCCTCACCCAGCGCTGCCCCCCGCAAGCCCTCGGCGGCCAATTTCCGCCCCTGGACCGCAGCCGCGACCTCCGCCGCCCGGTGCAGATGATCCCCCTGGGGATAGGCGCGGTCCCACCACCCCGGCCGCCCTTGGAAATCCGCCTGGCAGGCGAGGAGAAAATCCTCCAGCAACGCCGGCCTGCGCCAAGCATCCACCGCCGACAACAGCTCCAGGAGGGTGGCCGGCCGTAGTTCGAAGACACGATGGGCCTGGCCATGGTAACGGATCACCCGCTCGGCCAGACGGCGATGGGCACGGGGGATACGCAGCCGCCCCGCCAGCTCCGCCAGCGGCGCGAGCCCCAGGGACTCATGACCGTGATGACGCGGCCACGCGGCCGGATCGGTATGCGCCTTGCCCAGATCGTGTACCAAGGCGGCGAAACGGGCCTCCACCGTTCCCTCGAGTGCGGCGGCACGATCCACCACCCACAGAGTGTGCACCCCACAATCCACCTCCGGGTGATGGATCATCCGCTGGGGCACCCCGAACAAGGCGTCCAGCTCGGGGAACACCCGCCCCAGCGCCCCGCTCTCCCGCAACACCCGGAAGAACACCGAGGGGCGCTCACAGGCCAGGGCCTTCTCCGTCTCCGCCCACACCCGCTCGGGTACCAGGGCATCCACCTCCCCCGAGGCCACCATCTGCCGCAACAAACGGCGTGTCTCCTCGGCGACGGTGAACCCCAACGGGGCAAAACGGGCGGCGAAACGGGCCAGACGCAACAGGCGCACCGGATCCTCCACGAAGGCCGGGGAAACGTGGCGCAACACCCGGGCCTTCAGATCGCGAAGACCGCCATAGGGATCGATCAGGGTGCCGTCGGGGGCGCGGGCCATGGCGTTGATGGTGAGATCGCGGCGAGCCAGGTCCGCCTCCAGAGTGACCTCCGGCGAGGCATGGACCACGAAGCCATGATAGCCCCGCCCCGTCTTGCGTTCAGTGCGCGCCAGGGCGTATTCCTCGCCGCTTTCGGGATGGAGGAACACCGGGAAATCCTTGCCCACCGCGCGAAACCCGCGAGCGAGCATCTCCTCGGGAGTGGCCCCCACCACCACCCAGTCGCGCTCCCTCACCGGCAGCTCCAGCAGCTCGTCACGCACCGAACCGCCTACCCGATAGACCGCCAATCCGTTAAGGTAGGCCTCGCCCATGATTCGCCTCGTCCTCTTCTTCGTCACCATGCTGTCGTTGGGCGGCTGCGCCGTCGGTTACTACTGGCAGGCGGCCCAAGGGCAATGGCAGGTCCTCACTCACCGGGAACCCATTCCCCGGCTGCTGGACGACCCCCGCGTGGACCCTGCCCTGAAGGCCCGGCTGCGCCGCGCCCTGATGATACGCGACTACGCCGCCCGCCGACTCGCCCTGCCCGACAACGGCGCCTATCGCAGCTACGCCGATCTCGGGCGGCCCTATGCGGTGTGGAACGTCTTCGCCGCCCCGGAATTCTCCCTGGAGCCCCACCGCTGGTGTTATCCCCTCATCGGCTGCGCCAGCTACCGGGGCTATTTTCACCGAAGAGGGGCCGAGACCGAGGCCAAACGACTGCAACAGGCCGGCTACGACACCTTCATCGCCGGCATCCCCGCCTACTCCACCCTGGGCTGGTTCGACGACCCGCTGCTCAACACCGTGATCCACTGGCGCGAGCCCCAGCTGGCGGGACTGATCTTCCACGAACTGGCCCACCAAGTGGTCTATGTCCGCGGCGACACCACCTTCAACGAAAGCTTCGCCAGTGCGGTGGAGCGCTTGGGGGTGATGCAGTGGTTGAACGAACGAGGTACCCCGGAACAACGGCAGGACTATGACCGTTACCTGCGCCACCGCGACCAATTCGATGCCCTGCTGCGCCGTTATCGGGATGAATTGGCGCGACGCTATGCCCAAGGGGGTGACCCCACTCGCCTGCGCCAGACCAAGCAGGCCCTGTTCGCCGCCTTACGTACGGATTACCAGGCCCTGAAACACCGATGGCGGCAGGGGCCCTATTTCGATCGCTGGTTCCAGGCGCCGGTCAACAACGCCCGCTTCGTACCGCTGCACGATTACACCCGCCTGCGGGCGGCCTTCGTCTGCCTGCGCCAGGCCGCCCGCGACTGGCCGGATTTCTATGCCACGATCCGGCGCCTGGCACGCCTGCCTCCCCGCGAACGGACACGGCGCCTCGAGTCGGCCTGCGACCGAGGCGGTTCCTGGCAGACAGTCGGGAGCAAGAACGACGGGGCCTCCCCTCGGCCACCACCGCACGAGACCGGCTCAGGCGCGGGATGAGGTCACTTCACCACCCGCAGACGCGGGCGTTCGCCACCGCCATCACCACCGCCGGGGGGCTGGGGAGGGGATGGCGGCGGGGATCCTTCCTCGGCGAACACCATCCCATGGCCGTTTTCACGGGCATAGATGGCCAGCACCGCCGAGACGGGCACGTACACATCCTGGGGCACCCCGCGGAAACGGGCATTGAAGGTCACCGCCTCGTTGCCGATGTCCAGGCCCCGCACCGCGCTGGGGGAGATATTGAGAACGATCTTGCCATCCTGGACGAAGTCCTGCGGCACCACGGTACCGGGCACGGTGGCATCCACCAACAGATACGGGGTGAGGCCATTGTCCAGGATCCACTCATAGAGGGCCCGGGCCAGATAGGGCCGACTGGAGGTCATGGACTGCTCGTTCATCACGATGCTCGCAACGCCTTCTCCGCCTCCAACAGGCTGGCTTGGAAGGACTCGCGCTCGAACAGCCGCTGGGCATACTCCTCGATGGGCTGCGCTTGCTTGGGCAGCTTGATCCCATAGGAAGGCAACCGCCAGAACAAGGGGGCGATGCTGCAATCCACCAAGGTGAACTCGTCGCTCATGAAATAGGGTTTGGCCTCGAACACCGGGATGATGGAGAGCAGATCGTCCAACAGCTCCTTGCGCGCCGCCTCGGCCTCCTTGCCCTTACCCTTCATTTTGGACAGCAGGGCATACCAGTCCCGGTCGATGCGATACATCATCAAACGGGTGCGCGCCCGGGAGACCGGGTCCACCGGCATCAAGGGGGGGTGAGGGAAACGCTCATCGAGATATTCCATGATGATCCGCGAGTTGTAGAGCACCAGATCCCGCTCCACCAGGGTGGGCACGGTCTGATAGGGGTTGAGGTCCAGCAGGTCTTCCGGGGGATTGGCGGGATCCACGTCGACCATCTCGTAGGTGACATTCTTCTCCGCCAGAACGATGCGCACCCGATGGCAATAGGGGCAGTCCTGGCTGGTATAGAGCGTCATCACCGATTTCTTGGTCGCCATCAAAGCCATGCTGTTCTCCTCGAGGAATCCGTTTTCCATGCCCGTGGCGGGAATCTCCCGACCACAAGACGACGGTTCCCGGGCCACCCCAACCTCGGGGTGCCCGGGAACCGCCTCACTGGAGATATTCTAGCAGAAACCCCCCGCCGCCGGGGGTAGACGGGTCAATGCACGTCCTTCCAATATTCCTTTTTCAGCACATAGAGCACCCCCAGCAGAACAAACAGATAAAGCAATACCCACGGCCCGAGCTGCATGCGCTGAAACTGCGCCGGCTCACCCATGTAGACCAAGTAAGCCACCAAATCCCGCACGAAGGCATCATATTCCTCGGGCGAGAGCAGCCCCGCCTCCACTTGCTCGAGACGGATGATGCGTTCATGGCCGTTTTCGTCCGTCTCGATCACCGGACGGTAGAGCCCCTGGAGACGCCAGAGCACATGCGGCATACCCACATCCTTGAAAATCCGGTTGTTCACACCCCAGGGACGTTCAGGATCCAGGTAGAAGGAACGTAAATAGGTATACAGCCAATCCTCGCCACGGGCGCGGGCAATCACCGAGAGATCCGGCGGCGCGGTGCCGAACCAAGCCTTGGCCCGCTTGGGATCCATGGCCACCTTCATGGTGTCACCCGGCTTGTCACCGGCGAACAGAAGACGTTCTTTCAAACGCGCCTCGTCGATCCCCAGATCCTGCATCAGCCGGCTGTAACGCATGTAGGCGGCGGAATGGCAATTCAGACAGTACTGCACGAAGGCCTCCGCCCCCCGCTGCAGCGCCTCGCGATCCCTCAAGTCGATGTCCACCGAGTCCAGCTCGCCCCCCCCGCCGGCCCAGGAAAATGGGGCCGCGAATGAAAACAGCAATGCGAACAGTATTTTTCTCATCATTTCGTCACCCGCTCCGGCTCGGGCCGTACCTTGTCCCAGCGGGGATAGAACGGCATCAACAGGAAGAAGAGGAAATAGAGGACACTGAACAGGCGAGCGAAAAAGGTGGCCACCGGAGTGGCGGGAATGGTGCCCAAATACCCCAGACCGATGAAACTGACCACGAAGACGGCCAAGGCCACCCGATACACCGGGCCGCGGTAACGAATCGACTTCACCTGATAGCGATCCAACCAGGGCAGCAGGAACAACACCACGATGGCCGCGCCCATGGCCACCACGCCGAGGAATTTATCGGGAACGGCACGCAGAATGGCGTAGAAGGGAGTGAAATACCACAAAGGCGCGATATGCTCCGGGGTCTTCAATGGATCGGCGGGCAGGAAATTGTCCCGCTCCAGGAACCATCCCCCCATCTCCGGGGCATAGAACACCACGATGGAAAAGATGATCAGGAACACCGCCACCCCCACCAGATCCTTCACCGTGTAGTAAGGATGAAAGGGAATCCCGTCCAAAGGCACCCCGTCGGGCCCTTTCTTCTTTTTGATCTCGATGCCATCGGGGTTGTTGGAGCCCACATGGTGCAGGGCCATGAGATGAATCACCACCGCCCCCACCAGGATCAACGGCACGGCGATCACATGGAAAGAGAAAAATCGGTTCAGAGTGACATCGGAAACCACATAATCACCGCGGATCCATAGCGCCAGATCTTCACCGATGTAGGGAATGGCCCCGAACAGCGAAATGATCACCTGCGCCCCCCAATAGGACATCTGTCCCCACGGCAGGAGATAACCGAGGAAGGCCTCGGCCATCAGCAGCACAAAGATGAACATCCCCACGATCCACAGCAGTTCCCGTGGTTTTTTGTACGAACCATAGAGAAGCGCGCGGAACATGTGGAGATAGACGACGATGAAGAAGAACGAAGCGCCGGTGGAGTGCATGTAACGAATCAACCAGCCCCAGTTGACGTCACGCATGATGTATTCCACCGAGCCGAAGGCGAGATCGGCCGCCGGCTTATAACTCATGGCCAAAAAAATGCCGGTGACGATCTGGATCACCAGCACCAGGAAGGCCAACGAACCGAAGTAATACCAGAAATTGAGGTTCTTCGGCGCGTAATATTTGGTCAAATGGTTTTCCCACAACTCCTTGAGGGGAAAACGGTCATTCACCCAATCCATGAATCCTGACAGCATATTGCTCATCACGCTGACTCCGTTTCCGCACCCACCAACAACCGGGTATCACTGAGGAAGCGATACGGCGGCACCACCAGATTGGTCGGCGCCGGACTGCCTTTCATCACCCGGCCGGCCAAGTCGTAGCGGGAACCGTGACAAGGACAGAAATAGCCCCCCTTCCATTGCGGCCCCAAGTCCGCCGGGGCCTCGTCGGGGCGGAAGGTGGGAGCACAGCCGAGATGGGTGCAAATACCGATCACCACCAGATACTCGGGTTTCAACGAACGGTGCTCGTTACGAGCGAATTCCGGCTGAATGGACTGTTTCGACTCCGGGTCCTTGAGCTGATCCCGCACTTCCTCGAGGGTCTTCAGCATCCGCGGCGTCCGTCGCAGCACCCACACCGGTTTGCCACGCCACTCCACCGTCAACTCCTCGCCGGGTGCCAGCTTGGAGATGTCCACCTCCACCGGCGCCCCCGCCGCCTGGGCCTTGGCGCTGGGCTCCATCGATTCCACGAACGGCACCAAAGCCGCTACTACGCCAGCCCCCCCCACCACACCGGCTGTGGCGATGAGGGCCTGTCTGCGTCGCTTGTCTACCTCTCCACTCATGATCTCTGCACTCCCAGATTGTCCATCGCGGCATCTGCTCCAAGCATAGTTGTCACCCTTGGCGTTGCACTGCGAAATGACGACTCAACCCAACCTCCCGGCCTTCCTCGTCCCCGACTCGGAAGACCTGTCTCTGAGTAAGCCTAGCGCCCGATACAAATAAAACCTATTGAATATTATTATGATCTAATAAATGACCGTTCTCGCCGAGCTCATCGGCTGGGTCGGATGCAGACTTTAGGCCGGTAAAACAGCAGAAAAATCAAGGAAACGGGGCAAAGGGAGGGAGTGAGGACAGGCCACTGCATCGACACCTGCCCAAGGTATGCCCCCGCGACACTGCCCGTGGCAGCGGAAGCCACCGCGCCAAACCAAGGCTCTCTCTACAATCCCGGCAGCGGGACGATCACTCTCAGCTGGGCGGTGTGATGCACATGAAAAAGGGCCCCGCAGGGCCCTTCTTCCAAACATTGCCATTTTTCGTCAGGGGCGCATCAGGCCGAAACGGGTCAGCGACCAGCGCACGGTGACGAAAGAGACCCCCACCACCACGATGGTGACCAGGATGTCGAACAGCGAGGTCATGGGGATGTGATAGTACTTGGGGTCCACCGAACCGGCGATCCAGGTATAACGCTCGATCCAGGTCCCCACGATGATGGCAAAGGCCACCGTGGCAATGATGGACGGCGTATGCCGATTCACCGTGAAGATGAAGGCCAGGAAGGGAATGATGAATTTGAGCGCCAGGAAGGACCACCAAAGCCCACCGAAGCCTTCCTCCATCATATTGTAGTAACGGACGGTTTCTTCCGGCAGACGCCCATACCACACGATCAGATACTGGGCGAAATAGAGATAAGTCCAGAGGATGGTGAAGGCCAGCATCATCTGCGCCAGGTAATTGAAGACGAATTCCGGAAACTTCTTGTTGAGCTTGTCCGAGCGGCTGAGCACAAACAAAAACAACGCGAAGAAGGCCAGGAAGAAATGGAAGTTACTCACGAAGTGGTACATGCCATAGACGGCGCTGTGCCAGCTGGGCACCATGGTCATCTCGAAATCCCAGGCCACCATCGTCCCATAGAGAACGTAGGCGAAGGGAATGAGCAGGGCGATGTTACGAAAACGCCATTGCGCCTCGTGACTGGCGTCCACCATCGCCTCGTACTGGAACTTGATGAAGGTGCCGTAGAGACCGGCGACAATGAAGAAGCCGATAATCTCACGGGTAACCAGGAAGGCATAGTTGTGCCAGCCGTTGAGGTGATGTTCCCCATCGTGGGCATGGGCCAGCCAGGGGAAGGTGGCCTCACCATTGGCCAACAGAATCAACAGCAGGATAAAGGCGATGGGGAACAGCACCGCTAGAGACACGGCGAAATCGCGTATGTAAAACCGCCACTTGCCATTGGCCAAATGTAATATTGAAGCCAAGGTCACCCCGCCGAGGGCGATATACAGAATCAACAAGAAATTGGTGGTCAGAACAGACCAGCTGCCGAAACTTTCCATGGTGTCGTCCTCTTAGTTCTGATTGACCGTGGCGGCGGCCTGCTGAGCCCGGGCTGCAGCCTCCTCGGCATCTTTCACCAGGGCGTGTTTGATGTAGTTCACCACATGCCAACGCTCCACGGGTGTCAGGTCATTGGAACCACCCTGCTCACCCGGTTTGCCATAGGCTGGCATGATGGCACTGCCGAAGGTGATCGTTCCCCAGAGCCACCCTTCACTCAGGGTCTCCTGGACGTACTCGTCCACCAGGGAGATGGCCCCGATCTTCAAGGCCACCGGGGAATCGGCCTGGCCGGTGAGGCCATGACACGCGGCACAATAGATCTTGTACAAGGTACGTCCAGTCTTGATGGAGGCCTCATCGGCGGGGACCGGATTCTTCAGTCCCTCGGCCTCCTCGCGGCTGGCCACCTGGGTGGGTTCACCGGTCACCGGCACCGAGCGCTCCGGGAAGGGATAAGGGGTCCCTTCCTGGGGCTTGATACTGGGCTGGTTCATCATGTCGGTGGACCAGGGCCAGGCCAGGGCTGCCGTAGGCATCACGCTCGTCAAGGCCAGGGCGGTGAGGGTCTTCTTCATGGTCTTCATCGCACCACCTCTTCACGGATCTCTTGCGCCTTGTGTTTCTTGAACAAGGCCTTGATGGGCTCCAGGTTCTCCGGCTTCACGTCCAACATCACCGCCACCTGGTCGATGTTGACCTTCTCGCTGTACATGGGGTCACGCTTGCGCCCCAGCCCGGCGAGAACGAAGAAGGCGAACACCGTGGTCCATACTCCGAAGAAGATCAGCATTTCGTACATGAGTACGAAGTTGGAAGGCAGGGGTATCACCGGCTTGCCTCCCTGGGGCTGGACCAGGAACGAGGCCTGGGCCGCCGCCAGGAAGAAAAAACCGAAGGTGACCCCGAACAAGGCGCCGAAGAAGGTGAACTTCTGCACATGGATGGGGCGCTCCCCCAGCACCTCTTCGATCTCGGGGTGCTCGATGGGTGAGAGCAGGGTCACGTCGTCGATGTCCACGCCCTTGACTTTGTGCTCGCGGATCTCGGCCAAGGCATGGAATGCCTCGTCGAAATCATTGAACAAAGCCATGACTCGATGTTCGCTCATTTATGCGCCCTCCAAACCGGGTTTATCGCCACCCTTGCGATGATGCATGGCAGCCTCGTGCTCCTCCATGATCTCCACCAGATCCTTGTGATGGCGGCGGTGGAAGATCATCTCCTTCACTTCGTACATGGACACCGAGGGGAAGACCTTGACGAAGATCAGGAACAGCAGGCCGAACCAACCGAAGCTGCCGAAGACGATGGCCCACTGGACGATGGAACCCCACATCACATTCCACTGATGCGGTTCATGCGCCAAGGACAGAGTGGGCGCAACAATCATCCAGCGCTCGAAGTACATACCCAGATTCAGCAACAAAGAAACTACAAACATGGTAGGCATGTGTCGCCGCAATCGCTTGAACGCCAAGGCGAATGGCACCACCGAGCCGCAGAAGAGCATGGTCCAGAACACCCAGGCATACGGTCCGGTCGCCTTGGCGATGAGCACCTCTTTGTCGTACATGTTGTGCCCGTACCACGTGGAGGCGAACTCGATGAGGGTGAGATAGGTCCACACCATGGCGATGGCAAAGGTAAGCTTCGCAGTCTTCTCCATGATGGGCAGGGTCATGTATTCCTCAAAGCGGAAGAAATAACGCAGCAGCACAAACAAGGTGATGATCGCCGCGCAGCCTGAATACAAGGCGCCGGCCACGAAATACGGCGGGAAAGCAGTGACGTGCCAACCTGGCATGATGGACATGGCAAAGTCAGCAGAAACAATGGAGTGCACAGATACCGCCAGCGGGATCAGGAAACAGGCCAGCAGCAGATAGGTCTTGCGGAAGTTGCGCCACTGGCGGTCGTCCCCCCGCCAGCCGAGGGAGAGCACGGTGTAGAGTTTCTTGCGCCAGCCACGGGCGCTGTCACGGCAGATGGCCAAGTCGGGGATCATGCCGATGTAGAGGAACACCATGGAAGCGGATAGATAGGTGCTGATAGCGAAGGCATCCCACGACAACGGCGAACGGAAGTTGGGCCAGATGCCACGGTCGGAGACATAGGGCAGCACCCAGTAGAGGTTCCACACCCGTCCGAGGTGGATGATGGGGAACAGACCCGCCGTCATCAGCGAGAAGGTGGTCATCGCCTCGGCGAAGCGGTAGATGGGTTTACGCCAGTCGGCGTGGATGATGTGCAGGATCGCCGAAAGCAGGGTACCGGAGTGGCTCATGCCGATCCAGAACACGAAGGTGGCGATATAGAGGTCCCACATATGGGGGTTGTTGAGGCCGGCTACCCCCATGCCGACGTTGTATTGATAGATCTCCGCCACCACGGCGCAGGAGATCATCAACAGGCAGATGATCACCGCCACCCAATAGGCCATGCGCGGGTTCTCCAGCGAGCGCATGACGTCGGCGTTGATCTTCGCCCACTCGATCTGTTCGTTGATGTCTTTTTCCTGGATCATACCGTTTCCTTGAGATTTTCAGTCGGTTGACCTGAGCCCGTCACACCTCTTCCCGGACCCGCTCGAGGTACATGATGGACGGATCGACGTTGAGCTCCTCGAAGATCCGATAACCCCGCAGTTCCGGATCGGTCTTCGGTTTCCGCTGGGTGTACGGACCGCGGTGGACCTGGTGCTTCCGCCACAGTTTCGCCACCCGGCTCTCGGGGTCCATGGTGTCACCGAAGACGATGGCCTGAGTGGGGCAGGCCTGGGCGCAGGCGGTGACCACATCGCCGTCACGCACCGACCGGTTCTCCATCTTGGCCTTGTCCTTGGCCTCGCGGATACGCTGGACACAGAAGGTGCATTTCTCCATTACCCCCTTGTCCCGCACGGTGATGTCGGGATTGAGTTGCATGTGCAGCGGGGCCGGCCAGGAGGATTCGTAGTAGGAGTAGAAATTGAAGTAGCGTACCCGGTAAGGGCAGTTGTTGGAGCAGTAACGCGAACCGATGCAGCGGTTGTACACCTGGGCGTTGAGGCCATCAGGGGTGTGATAGGTGGCCGCCACCGGACACACCGGCTCACAGGTCGCCGCGTGACAGTTCTGACACAACATGGGGAGGAAGCTCGCCCCCTGCTCGGAGAACTCCTCGTCCATCTGGTCCCAGTAGCGTTCGATGCGCATCCAGTACATCCCCTGATTCTTGGCGAACTTCTCCGGCCCCACCACCGCCAGGTTGTTCTCGGCGTAACAGGCGGTGGAACAGGCATTGCACCCGATGCACAGATCGAGATCGATGGCCATGCCCCACTGGTGCTCATATTGGTGGTGGCCACCCTCTTCCGCGCCCTTACGGTACGCCGACCAGTTTTCCAGGATGTTTTTCAAAGACATGTGTTACACCTCCCCCTCGGTACGGCGGTAGACACTGGCGGGGATGGTCGCCACCAGTTTGCGGCCCGCCTGGGTCTCGCTGCCTCCCATCTTGTTCAACTGCTCGCTCCGGCCGGTCTTGGCGATACTCACCCGGGTGGCATAGAGCGCCAGCTCGCCGGTGGTGGCATCGTTGACCGGGGCGAGGATACGCAGGGGATTGACCCCGCGTCCCTTGGCATAGCGGCCATAGTGTTCATGTCCCTGCCCCAAAGGCACGGCCACGGCCTCCGGATTGATGCCGTTGTGGACATAGACCTGGGTCTCGATGGCACCGTGATCCGACTCGATGCGAATGTAATCTCCGTTCTTCACCCCCAGCTCGCGGGCGGTCCTGGGATGCAACTCCGCCCAGGAACCCCAGACCACCTTGGCGATCGGGTCGGGGGCCTCCTGGATCCAGGGGAGATTGGCATGACGCCCGTCCCACATCCCCATGCGGGGAGCGGGGATGAGGCGGAAAGGACGGCGCTCGCTCCCCTCTTCCTCCTCAGCCAGCACCTCCTCCGCCTTCGGTTTGGCCTGCAGAGCGGCGCCTTGGTCACCCTGGGCCAGCAAAACGCCTTTCTGCAGCATCTTCTCCCACCCAGAAACACCTCCGGTGACCTGGGAGGGGGCATTTTCCATGGCTGTTTTCAGATAGGCGTAGTAATCGGGGAAGGCACCGAAGGTGCTCTCGTCCAGGTCTTTCAACAGGGTGAGCAACAGGTCGCCAAAACCGCGGGTCTCACCGTAGAGCGGCTTCATCAGCGGCTGTTGCAGCGACAGGACCGGACGATCGGCAATGGCCGGGACATGGGTACCCCAGTCCTCCAGATAGGAATGCAGCGGCAGCACCAGGTCGGCCTCCATGGCGGTCTCGTCCTTGAACTGGGTGAGCACCACTTTGAAGGGCACCCCGGCGAACCGTTCCTTCATCTTCAGATGGCCCGGGGCGGTATAGACCGGATTGCTGTTGTAGATGAACACCGCTTGGACTTCGCCTTTTTCGATGTCCTCGGCGAAATCCACCAACGCCTTGGTGGTGGCGACGCGGGGCGCCAGGGCAGGCTCGGGGAAGACCATGCCGGGCTGGATGGTGCTGCCCACATTGCCCACCACGATGTTCAACAACATGGCGGCGGCGGCGGCCTGATAGCCTTTCTCCTGAGCGGTGACCCCGCTACCGGCCAGCACCAGACTCCGACCTTCCTTCTCATGCAGCAGGAAGGCGACCCGCTGGATCCGGTCTCCCGCCACCCCGGTGATCTCGGAGACGGTACGGGGGTCGTGACGCTCTATCAGGGCCTTCACCTGAGCGGGCAGCTCACCGACGATCCAGTCGCGCTTCATCAACACGTGCGCCACCCCCAAGGCCAGGGCTCCCTCGGTACCCGGCCGCGGCGTGAGCCACAAGTCGGCATTGGCGCCGGTGAGGGTCATCT
>JALSHN010000095.1 GCA_026982215.1 Gammaproteobacteria bacterium | reverse complement strand
GCACCAAGCGGCCATCCACCCGCACCTTGTCGCCGGGACCAATGCGCTGCCCCAACTGGGCCCGCACCCCGTTGACCTTCACCCGCCCGGCCTCGATCATCCGCTCCACTTGGCGGCGGGAACCGAAACCGGCCCGGGCCAGGGCCTTTTGAAGACGCTCCCCCGGAGAGGTGTCAGCCCTGTCCATCACTCACCTCCACGGGCCGTGCCTCCTCCAGCCCGGCGAGCCGCTCTCCCAGGTGCTCCAGGTCCTTCACCTCCGGCAGGGGAGGCAGTTCATCCAGGCTCTTGAGGCCGAAATGATCCAGGAAAGCGCGGGTGGTGGCATAGAGGGCCGGACGGCCGGGGACCTCCTTGTGTCCCACCACCCGGATCCAGTCGCGCTCCAGCAGGGTGCGGATGATGCTGGAGCTCACCGAGACGCCGCGGATGGCCTCGATCTCGCCGCGGGTGATGGGCTGACGATAAGCGATCAGGGCCAGGGTCTCCAGCAGCGCCCGGGAATACCGCGCCGGCCGCTCCTCCCACAACTTGGCGATCCAAGGCACCCAGCTCTTGCGGACCTGGAAGCGGTAACCCGAGGCCACCTCCACCAACTCCACCGCCCGACCGTCGTAGGCCTGGCGGATGATCTCCAAGGCCTCCAGCAACCGCCCCCGCTCGGGACGGGGTTCCTCGTCGGCGAACAGGCGAGCCAGGGCCTCCAGGGACAAGGGGCGTTCGCTGGCCATCAACGCCGCTTCGACGATCAGGGCGATCTGCTCGTTGTTCATGCGACCTTTTTCTTGACGTGAATGGGGGCGAAGGGCTCGGCCTGGATCAGCTCGACCAGCGCGGCCTTGAGCAATTCCAGCAGGGCGAGGAAGGTCACCACCACCCCGGCACGGCCCTCGGCGGGATCGAACAGCTCGGTGAACTCGGTGAAACGGCCCGCTTCCAGCCGTTCCAAGACCTCGCTCATCCGCGCCCGCACCGAGAGGGGGTCCCGTTGGATCCGGTGATGCTGATGGAGTTCCGCCCGAGCCATCACCTCCTGCAAGGCCGAAAGCAGTTCAGTCAGACTCACCCGGGGCGGCAGCCGCACCACCTTGGCCTGGGGCGTCTCCAGATGCACGGGGATCAGCTCCCGCCCCACCCGGGGCAGCTCATCGAGCCGTTCCGCCGCCTGGCGGAAGCGCTCGTATTCCTGCAGACGGCGCACCAGCTCGGCGCGAGGATCCTCTTCATCCTCGCTCTCCACCGGTCGGGGCAACAGCATCCGCGACTTGATCTCCGCCAGCATGGCGGCCATCACCAGATACTCCGCCGCCAGTTCCAGGCGCAAGGCCTTCATCAACTCCACGTAGGCCATGTACTGGCGGGTGATCTCGGCGATGGGAATGTCGAGGATGTCCAGGTTCTGTCGTTTGATGAGGTAGAGCAACAGATCCAGCGGCCCCTCGAAGGCCTCCAGGAACACCTCCAGGGCATCGGGGGGGATGTAGAGATCCTCGGGGATCTCGGCCAGCGGCTGGCCACGCACCCGGGCCAAGGGGCGATCGGTGGCCGGCTCGGAAGGGGGCCGGGGCTCGCCCACGGTCAGCGATACACCAACGACATGGCCCCGCGCACCTCGTCCATGGTCTCGCGGGCCACTTCACGAGCGCGTTCACAGCCCTCTTGCACGATGGTGCGCACCACCGCGGGATTGGCCTCCAGCTCACGGGCACGCTCCTGGATGGGGGCCAATTCGGCGAGCACCGCCTCGATCACCGGCTGTTTGCAATCCAGGCAACCGATGCCGGCAGTGGTACAGCCCTCCCACACCCATTCACGGGTCTTGTCGTCGGAATAGAGTTGATGGAAGGCCCACACCGGGCATTTCTCCGGATTGCCCGGATCGCTGCGGCGGACGCGGGCCGGATCGGTGGGCATGGTGCGGATCTTGCGCGAGATGCTCTCGGGATCCTCGCGCAGGGCGATGGTGTTGCCGTAGGACTTGGACATCTTCTGGCCATCCAGCCCCGGCACCTTGGCGGCCTCGGTGAGCAACGGCTGCGGCTCGGGGAGAATGATCCGCCCCATCCCTTCGAGATAGCCGAACAGGCGCTCGCGGTCCCCCAGGGAGAGGTTCTGCTGTTCCTCCAGCAGCGCCCGGGCGGTGGCCAGGGCCTCGTCGTCCCCCTGTTCCTGGTAACGGCGACGCAGCTCCCTGTAGAGCTTGCCGGCCTTCTTGCCCATCTTGGCGATGGCGGCATCGGCCTTGGCCTCGAAATCGGGCTCACGGCCGTAGAGGTGGTTGAAGCGGCGCGCTATCTCACGGGTGAGCTCGATGTGGGGTACCTGATCCTCCCCCACCGGCACCCAGCCGGCCTTGTAGATGAGGATGTCGGCGCTCTGCAACAAGGGGTAGCCGAGGAAACCATAGGTGGAGAGGTCCCGCTCCTTGAGTTTTTCCTGCTGGTCCTTGTAGGTGGGCACCCGTTCCAGCCAACCCAAGGGGGTGATCATGGAGAGCAACAGGTGCAGCTCGGCGTGTTCCATCACCCGGGATTGGATGAACACGGTGGCGGCGTTGGGGTTGATGCCCGCGGCCAGCCAGTCGATCACCAGCTCCCAGACGTGCTCCGGCACCGCCGAGGGATCCTCGTAGTGGGTGGTGAGGGCATGCCAGTCGGCAACGAAGAAGAAACAGTCGTATTCGTGCTGCAGCCGGATCCAGTTCTTCAGCACGCCGTGGTAATGCCCCAGGTGCAGACGACCGGTGGGACGCATGCCGGAGACCACGCGGCGATTGTCGGCGGGGGTGTTCAATCTTCTCTCCTCGGGGTTGCGCTAGAGTCCCGCGAGAGTATACAGAATGCGCCTCAGCGCCAGAAGCGGCGGGCCGAGGAGCTGCCCCAACAGCCCCGTGGCCAGCAGGGCGATGAGGATGAAGAAGCCGTAGGGTTCGATGCGCCCCAACTGCCAGGCGGCCGGGCCCGGGAGCACCCCCATCAGCACCCGCGAACCATCCAGCGGCGGGATGGGAATGAGGTTCAGCAGCATCAATACCAAGTTGATGGTGATTCCGGCATCCCCCATGTAGATCAACGGGATCCCCAGCCAGGGAAAGCTCTCCCCCAGCAACAGGCCCAGCTTCATCACCCCGGCCCAGCCCAGGGCCATGAGCAGGTTGGCCGTGGGGCCGGCGAGGGCCACCAGGGCCATGTCGCGCTTGGGGTTCTTGAGATTTTCCCAGGTGACCGGTACCGGTTTGGCCCAGCCGAAGATGAAATCGCCCACCACCCACAACACGAAGGGTACCAGCACCGTACCCACCGGATCGATGTGTCGGAAGGGGTTGAGGGTGAGCCGCCCGAGCATCTCGGCGGTGCGATCCCCCAGGCGCTTGGCCATCCAGCCGTGGGCCACCTCGTGAACGGTGATGGCGAACACCAAGGGCACCAAGCCGACGATGAGGCGTTGCACCCAGGTCAGCGATTCCATGTCAATGGCGCTCTTGGTAGTCGCCCAGGGGTGTCAACGGCCCCTTGCCGCGGCGCACCACCACCGGCACGTCGTCGGTGAGGTCCACCACGGTGGTGGGATCCAGCCCGCCGGGGCCGCCGTCGAGGATGGCATCCACCTGCTTCTCCAGCCGTTCGCGGATTTCCTCGGGGTCGGCCAGGGGGTGTTCGTCACCGGGGAGGATCAGGGTGGAGCTGAGCATGGGCTCCCCCAGGGCCTCCAGTAGCGCCAGGGCCACCGGGTGATCGGGGATGCGGATGCCGATGGTCTTGCGTTTGGGATTTTGCAACCGCCGGGGCACCTCGCGGGTGGCCTTGAGGAGGAAGGTATAAGGGCCAGGGACCAAGGCACGCAGCAGCCGGTAGGCGCGATTATCCATCCGCGCGTAGAGGGCGGCCTCGGCCAGTCCCCGGCACATGAGGGTGAAATCGTGATTGGGCGACAGGCGACGCAGGCGACGGATGCGCTCCTGGGCCCCCTTGGCATCGAGGGCGCAGCCCAGGGCATAGCTGGAATCGGTGGGATAGACGATCACCCCACCCTGGCGCACCACCGCCACCGCCTGGGCGATGAGACGGAGCTGGGGATTTTTCGGGTGGACACGAAGGTAGAGGCTCATGACGGCGACACCTGACAGGTATTCTCGGGGTTGGACAGCCGATCGCGCCAACGGCTCCACAGCGGCCGACACCCCCTGGGCAGAGTCAGGTCACGTCCCAGTTCCACGAAGCCCCCTGGGCCATGGAAATCGGAACCGGCACTGGCCCACAGAGCGAAACGCCCGGCCAGTTGTGCCATGCAGCGGCGGTCGTCCTCGCTGTGGCTGCTGGAAACCACCTCCAGCGCCGTGCCACCAACGGTACGGAAGTCAGTGAGCAAGCGGGTCAATTTACTGTGGGTGAGGCGGTAACGGGCCGGATGGGCCAGCACCGCCACCCCGCCGGCGCTGCGGATCCATTCCACCGCTTCGGCCAGCGTGGCCCAACGACCGGGGACGTAA
>JALSHN010000094.1 GCA_026982215.1 Gammaproteobacteria bacterium | reverse complement strand
GTTTGGGGCTGGAAGTGGATTGCGCCGCCAATGGCATGGAAGGGGTCACCGCCTGGAGCGAGGGTGACTACGATCTGGTGCTCATGGACGTGCAGATGCCGCTGATGGATGGCTATGAGGCCACCCGGGAGATCCGTCGTCGTGAGGGGGAGGGGCGACGCACCCCCATCGTCGCCCTTACCGCCAACGCCATGGAGGGCGACGAGCAGCGTTGTCAGCAAGCCGGTATGGACGACTACCTCACCAAGCCGCTGAAGCTGGATCGACTACAGAAAAGCCTGGCTCGCTGGTTGCCGCGCAAGAGCGCCGCCCGACCTCACTCAGCCAAGCGGTAGACGGTGCCGCAGTAGGGGCAGCGGGCCTCGCCGCCGGGACGAATGGGCAGGTACACCCGAGGGTGGGCGTTCCACAGGCACTCTTGGGGCAAGGGGCAGCACAGGGGGAGTTGGTCGGGGGTGATGGTGCGCTCGCGCACGCTGGCCGCCGGCTCACAGGCCTGGCCGTCGGGGGCGGTGCCGTAGAGGTTGCGGTCGATGGCTTCTCCGCTCACGGGTCTCCTCCAGATCGTTCCTATTTGCGGGCAGGCCAATCTACCACAGCCGCCCCCTCACTGCATGACCCTCGACGGTGGTCTAGACTGCCTCCCCAAGGCCCACGGACGAGGGAGACAGCATGGCCCGCTTCATTCGCTGGTTCGAAGAACTCACCCTGGACGATGTCCCCCTGGTGGGGGGCAAGAATGCCTCGCTGGGTGAGCTCTACCGGGAACTCACCCCCCAAGGCGTGCGGGTGCCCAATGGTTTCGCCATCACCGCCGAGGCCTATCGTTATGTCCTGGATGAGGCGGGGGCCTGGGCCGAGCTGCACCGGTTGCTGGACGACCTCGACCCCGACGACGTGGCCGAGTTGTCTCGTCGTGCCGCCCGTGCCCGGGAGATCGTCTACGGCGCGGGTCTGCCCGAGGATCTCCGCACCGAGATCCTGGAGGCCTATGCGGCCCTCAAGGCCCAGTATGGCGAGTCGCTCTCGGTGGCGGTGCGTTCCTCGGCCACCGCCGAGGACCTTCCCAACGCCAGTTTCGCCGGGCAGCAGGAGACCTATCTCAACATCCGCGGCGAGCACGCCCTGGTGGATGCGGTGCGCCGTTGTTTCGCCTCTCTGTTCACCGAGCGGGCCATTCACTATCGCATCGATCAGGGTTTCGATCACTTCAAGGTGGCCCTGTCGGTGGGGGTGATGAAGATGGTCCGCTCCGACCTGGCCAGCTCCGGGGTGATGTTCTCGCTGGACACCGAAACCGGATTCCGCGACGTGGTGTTCATCACCGGCGCCTGGGGCCTGGGGGAGAACGTGGTCCAGGGGGCCGTGGACCCCGATGAATTCTACGTTCACAAGCCCACCTTCGAGATGGGTTACCGGGCGGTGCTGCGCCGGCGCCTGGGGGCCAAGAAGATCAAGATGGTCTACGCCCAGGGGGGGGGTGTCCCGGTGCGCAATGTCCCCACCACCCCCGCCGAGCGGGAGCGCTTTTGTTTGGAGGACGAGGAGGTCCTCACCTTGGCCGACTACGCCATCAAGATCGAACGCCACTACAGCCGCCGGGCCGGGCGGGCGATGCCCATGGACATGGAGTGGGCCAAGGACGGCCAGGACGGTCGGCTCTATCTGGTCCAGGCCCGCCCGGAGACCGTCACCTCCCAACGCAACGGCGCCCTCCTGGAGGAATACCGGCTCCAGCTGCGCAGCGAGGTGCTGGTGGAGGGGCGGGCGGTGGGGACCAAGATCGCCACCGGCAAGGTGCGGGTGATCCCCGACATCGGCCATCTCGGTGATTTCCAGCCCGGGGAGGTATTGGTGGCCGACACCACCACCCCCGATTGGGAGCCGGTGATGAAGACCGCCGCCGCCATCGTCACCAACCGCGGCGGTCGCACCTGCCACGCCGCCATCGTCGCCCGCGAGCTGGGCATCCCGGCGGTGGTGGGCACGGGCAACGCCACCGAGGTGCTCGACGACGGTCGCCCGGTCACCGTCTCCTGTGCCGAGGGCGACGTGGGACGGGTCTATGACGGCGAGCTGCCCTTCCAGGTGGAGCGTATCGATCTCTCCAATCTGCCCCGCCCCCAGACCCGTCTGCAGGTGAACCTGGGCAATCCCGAGCTGGCCTTCCAGACCGCTTTCCTGCCCCACGACGGGGTGGGACTGGCGCGGATGGAATTCATCATCAACGAATACATCAAGGCCCATCCCCTGGCCCTGCTGCATCCCGAGCGGATTGGCGATCCCGAGGCACGCCGGCGGGTGGAGCGGCTGTTCCGGGGCCATGCGGATGGCGGTGAGTACTTCGTCCAACGGCTCTCCGAGGGGGTGGGGACCATCGCCGCCGCCTTCTGGCCCCAACCGGTGGTGGTGCGCCTGTCCGATTTCAAGTCCAATGAATACGCCAGCCTGTTGGGGGGGACGGACTTCGAGCCCCGGGAAGAGAACCCCATGCTCGGTTTCCGTGGTGCCGCCCGTTATCTGCATCCCGCCTACCGCGAGGCCTTTGCCCTGGAGTGTCGCGCCCTGCGCCGGGTGCGCGAGCGGATGGGCCTCACCAACGTGGCGATCATGATCCCCTTCTGCCGGCGGGTGGAGGAGGCCCGGGCGGTGGTGGACGCCCTGGCCGAACAGGGCCTCCGGCGCGGCGAGGGGGACCTGCAGATCTACGTCATGTGCGAGATCCCCGCCAATGTGATCCTCATCGACCAATTCGCCGAGTATTTCGACGGTTTCTCCATCGGCTCCAACGACCTCACCCAGCTCACCCTGGGGGTGGACCGGGACTCCGAACTGGTGGCCGGCGACTACGACGAACGCGACCCGGCGGTGTTGGCCATGCTGGAGCAGGCGGTGGCCGGGGCCCACCGCAATGCCCGCCACGTGGGCATCTGCGGCCAGGCCCCTTCGGATTACCCCGAGATCGCCGAGTTCCTGGTGGAGCGGGAGATCGATGCCCTCTCCCTCAACCCCGACAGCCTGCTCAAGACCTTGAGGCTGGTGCTGGAGGTGGAAAAGCGTCTGGGCCGTCCGCCGCGGGAGAGCGGGCGATGAGCGGACGCCCCTTCGCCCATCTCGCCTTCCACGGCGCCGCCCGTGGGGTCACCGGCTCCTGCTTTCTGTTGGAATTCCGTGGCCGCAAGATCCTCATCGACTGCGGTATGTACCAGGGCTCCCGCGAGCTGGAGGAAGAAAATGCCCGCGACTTCGGTTTCCGGCCCGCCGAGGTGGACACCCTGCTGCTCACCCATGCCCATCTGGATCACTGTGGCCGCATCCCCCTGCTGGTGAAGCGGGGTTTTCGTGGCCAGATCGTCACCACGGCCGCTACCCGGGAGCTGGCCCGGCTGGTGATGCTGGACGCCGCCGGTATCCAGGAGGAGGACGCCCGTCGCGCCCAGCGTAAGGCCCATCGCAGCGGTGGCCGCCCCTTGGAGCCCCTCTACACCATCGAGGACGCCCTGTGGGCGATGGACTTCTTCGCCCCCGCGGTCCGCTATGGCGAGCGGCTGAGCCTGGGGCCGGGTATCCACGTCCGTTTCATCGATGCCGGTCACATCCTCGGTTCGGCCCATGTGATCCTGGAACTGGAAGACGGTGGCGAGCGTCGCACCCTGGTGTTCTCGGGGGACATCGGCAATCGCGGCCGCCCCATCGTCAACCCCTGGACCCCGCCGCCGACGGCTGATTTCGTGGTCATGGAGACCACCTACGGCGACCGCCGTCACCGTTCCCTGCCCGAGTCGGTGGAGGAGCTCTATGAGGCGGTGGATACCACCCTGCGCCGCGGTGGCAACGTGATCATCCCCAGTTTCGCCCTGGAGCGGGCCCAGGAGATCCTCTACTTTCTGCGCGAGGGGGTGATCGCCGGCCGGCTGCCGGGCTGGATGCCGGTGTTTCTCGACTCTCCCATGGCCATCACCGCCACCGAGATCTTCCGCCGCCACCCCGAGGCCAGCAACGAGACCACCCGGCGTCTGTTGGACAAGGGCATCGATCCCTTCCGGCCGCCCAATCTCCACCTCACCCGCGAGACCACCCAGTCCATGGCCATCAACCAGGTCCAGGGCGGGGCGGTGATCATCGCCGGCTCGGGGATGTGCACCGGCGGGCGGGTGCGCCACCATCTGAAACACAACCTGTGGCGCAAGGAGTCCAGCGTGGTGTTCGTGGGCTTCGCCGCCGAGGGGACCCTGGCCCGGCGGATCATCGATGGCGCCAAGGAAGTGAAGATCTTCGGCGAACCCATCCGCGTGCGCGCTCAGGTATGGACCATCAACGGCTTCTCCGCCCACGCCGACCAGGCCGAGCTGGCCGAGTGGGTGGGACACACCGGCCGGCCGCGGGCGATCTTCCTGGTCCATGGGGAATTCAACGGCGGGATGGCCGACATGGCCCGGTTGCTGCGCGCCAAGGGGCGTCACGTCATCGAGCCGGAACTGCACCAGCGTTTGT
>JALSHN010000093.1 GCA_026982215.1 Gammaproteobacteria bacterium | reverse complement strand
TATTGGATGGTTGTTATTCCCATGCGACGCGGGTCGGCCTTCCCCTTAGCAGGAAGCTTGCCAAAGGTAAGCGGTTGATTCACGGAGCTCGTTTTCGATGGCCCGGCCTGGGCGCCCCCTTTTGGGGCAATTACCACTCTTTTTGCACCATCAGAGTGCAGTGTAGTGGACGTGAATCCCGCCGATGTGCTCGTCACGCCCTTCCTCCACCAACCGCTGAGCGAGGTCCTGGGCCTCGTCCAGGTCGGTCACCCGGGAGAGGGGCACGAAGACGTCCAGATAGATCTTGCCGTCCAGGTAATGGAGGGTGATCTGGTCGACGGGAATCCCTTCGGCCCGCCACCGTTCGGCCACGTGCCGAAGTACTTTATTGCGCAGGGGGAGGTGGTGGCAAGGGCTGCATTCTTCGTCGTCCTCCGGGTCCACATGGACCATGACGTCGTCCACGTCTTCCACCGCCTCCATCAGGCGTCGGCGGACCATTTCGCCGATCTGGTGCCCCTCGGAGACGGACAGCCGGGGATCCACCTGGATGTGAACGTCCACCAGCGCCCGCCCACCATGAGTGCGGGTACGCAGCATGTGCAGGGCACGGACGCCGTCCACCTCGAGGATGGTGTCCCGCACCCGGGCCAAGGCCTCGGGCTCCAGACCGGTGTCGATGAGTTCGCGCAGGCTGTGCCAGGCGATCTCCCCGCCTTCCTTGGCGATCATCACGCTCACCACCAGCGCGGCCACGGTGTCGAACCAGGGATAGCCCAGCAGCGCTCCCCCGGCGCCGATGATCACCACCACCGAGGAGACGGCATCGCTGCGGTGATGCCAGGCGTTGGCGCGCAGCATGGCCGAGCGCAGCCGATTGGCCGAGATCAGGGTGTAACGATACAGTCCTTCCTTGGCCAGCACCGACAAGGCGGCCATGTACAACACCAAGGTCTCCGGGCGTTCCAGTGATTGCGGCTCCAGCAGGTGGATGGCGGCGTCGGCACCGATCCCCACCGCCACCATCACCAGGAACAGGCCCAGGGCGGTGGTGGCCACCGTCTCCACCCGGCGGTGCCCGTAGGGGTGTTCCTCGTCGGCGGGATGGCTGGCGTGCTTGGCGGCGATGAGCACCACCGCATCGGTGAGCAGATCGGAGAGGGAATGCACTCCGTCGGCGATCAATGCCTGGGAGTGTCCCAGCCAACCGATGACCAGCTTGCCCGCCGCCAGCACCAAGTTCACCAGGGCCCCCACCAGGGTGACCCGTTTCACCACCCGGTAGCGCGCCTGGCTGTCCAGCACCGGGCGGGCGCCTTGGCTCACGCCCCGTCCCCCACCTCGATGAGGAGGACGATTTCGTTGCCTCGTTCGCGGATCTCGATCACTCGGTGGCCGTTGATACGGCACCAGGCGGGGATGTCGGCCTTGGCGCCGGGATCGGTGCACAGCACCTCCAGGCGATCCCCCGGGGCCAGCTCGGCGACCTTGTTCTGGGTGCGGATCACCGGCATGGGACACAACAGCCGGCGGGCGTCCAGTCGATGCGTGGTCATACGTACCAGCTCTCCGGCAACTCGTGGGCGGGCAGGGGGGGCACCTCCAAGCGGCGGGTCTCCCCGTCACGATCGGTGACGGCCACCGTCACCCGGGGGGCGTTGCGCCCCTTGCTGAAGCGGGCGGTGATCCGCGCCGCCAGCTCCAGATCTTCCTCATCGGGTTGTCCGTCCAACAGCACCAGGGGGCCGGTATGACTCTCCGGATGCAGGTGGATGAACTGCTTGCGATAACCCTCCAGGAAGCGGTTTTCCCCCTCTTCCCGACCGACGATGAGTTTGAAACGGGGATTGGGCCGGATGTGCCGCCCCACCTTGAGCAGCATCACGTCGTCGAGCTGGTAGTCCCGTTCGTTGCGCGCCTGCCATAGATCCACCAGCCGGCGGGAATAGGTTTCGTCGGTGAGGAAGCAACAACCCCCGGCGGGCTGTGCGTAGTCCTGGATGCCGAACTGGCGGGCCAGTTCCATCTGCCGCTTGCGTGAACGCCCAGAGATGTCCAACAGTTTCTCCCGATCCACCCAGCCCTCCCGTTCGGGCAGGGTAGGGGGGAGCAGCTTGGCGCACAAGGGCCGCAGCAGACGGTCCTCCGCCCCCGATTCACGGGCCACCACCGGCATGGTGTCCTTGCGCTGCGACATGGGCCGTTGTCCCACCACCTCCCCGGTGATGATGAAATCGAAATCGTTTTCCTGCATCCATTCATGGGCCTTGCGCACCATGAAGCCCTTGCAGTCCAGGCAGGGGTTCATGTTGGCGCCGTAGCCGTGCTTGGGGTTGAGCAACACGTCCTTGTACTCCTCCACCACATCGATGATGTGCAACTTGATCCCCAATTGCTCCGCCACCCACAGGGCATTGTTGCGCTTGGGACGGGACTGGTCCTTCTTGCGGATGGCGTGGGTGTGCCCCTCCACGCAAAAACCGGTGAAGAAATTGATCCCCTCCACATGGATGCCCTGCTCTTGGATGAGACGGGCGGCGAGCATGGAATCCAGGCCGCCGGAGATGAGGGCGACCGCTTTTCTCTGTCGGGACATGAATACCTCGGAGGTGAACACGGGGAAGCCGCCGATTGGACCGGCGGCGAACCCCATAGTTTAGCCTGTGGAGGGCGAGGGAAAAACGTGACGGCTAGTGGGGTGCGTCCTCGTCACCGACGGGGGCGAGAAATCCGTCAGTGAGTGCTTGCAAACGTCTTAGTGCCGCCCGGCTGCCCAGATCCCGAGCCAGGGCGGCATCGTCCCAAGGATCCAACAGGGGGCCTTCGCTCCCCAGGCTACGCAGGGTCTGCAAGACGTCCATCATGGCGACGAAGTCCTCACTGAGGTGGGCGAACAGCTCACCCATGGTCTCCTCCAGCTCAGCAGCCAGTTGGGCATAGGCCGTCCGCCCCAGCTCGACGTAATACTGCACCGGTACCCGCCGCCGCTCGGCACGACGAGGGAACAGACCGCTGTACAGCAGGCATTGGTCGCCCACGTCCCTCAGCGCCCCGGTACGTTGCCGGCCCAGCAATTCCTGCCCGTGTAGATACTCCAGGGCCAACACCGCCTCGGCCATCTCCGGACGGCTCATGAAGCGTTGCAGGCAGAACACCAGGTAGCTCTCAGAAGACTCGTCCAGCCGGCGCTCGCAGGCCGCCTGGGATTCGGCGAGCAGACGCTGCCACTGGGCGGTGGCATGGCCTTGCAGGATGTCGCTCATCGCATCACCCCCGACTCGGCTTTCCTAAACTGGCCATCGGCCGGTTGAGGGAACCCCTTGAGCCGCCTGACGGGGCCTGGTCCGGGCGGGTATACTGTCAGGCCGTTTTCTTGTGGAATCAGGACCATGTCGAGCCACGACCTCACCACCTTCCAAGGGCTGATCCAGGCCCTGCAGGACTACTGGGCGCGCCAGGGCTGCGCCATTCTCCAGCCCTACGACATGGAGATGGGGGCGGGGACCTTCCATCCCGCCACCTTCCTGCGCGCCATCGGCCCGGAGCCCTGGGCGGCGGCCTACGTTCAGCCCTCCCGGCGTCCCACCGACGGCCGCTACGGGGAAAACCCCAACCGCCTTCAGCATTACTACCAATTCCAGGTGATCATCAAGCCCTCACCCAAAGAGATCCAGGAGCTCTACCTCGGTTCCCTGCGCGAGCTGGGCTTCGATCCCCTCACCCATGACATCCGTTTCGTGGAGGACAACTGGGAATCCCCCACTCTGGGTGCCTGGGGGCTGGGCTGGGAGGTGTGGCTGAACGGCATGGAGGTCACCCAGTTCACCTATTTCCAGCAGGTGGGCGGCCTGGACTGCCGCCCGGTCTCCGGCGAGATCACCTACGGCCTGGAACGCATCGCCATGTACGTCCAGGGGGTGGAGAGCGTCTACGACCTGGTGTGGTCACGGGGGCCCCACGGTACCCTCAGCTACGGCGACCTGTTCCACCAGAACGAGGTGGAGCAATCGGCCTACAACTTCGAACAGGCCGATGTGGAGACCTTGTTCCACACCTTCGACGCCAGCGAACGCGAGTGCCTGCGACTGGTGGAGCGCGAACTGCCCATCCCCGCTTATGAACAGGTCCTCAAAGCCTCCCACAGCTTCAATCTGCTGGACGCCCGCCACGCCATCTCGGTGACCGAGCGGGCGCGCTACATCGGCCGGGTGCGCAACCTGGCCCGCGCGGTGGCCGAGTGCTACCTGGCTCGGCGGGAGGCGCTGGGCTTCCCGCTGCTGAACAAAGGAGGCGACGATGTCCGAGCGGCGTGACCTCCTGATCGAGATCGGTACCGAGGAACTCCCCCCCACCGCCTTGGAGCGTCTCAGCCACGCCCTACGTGACCGGCTGGCGGAACGGCTCACCGAGGCCGGGCTCGACTGGAGCAGTCTGCACAGCTATGCCACGCCGCGCCGACTCGCCGTGGTATGCAAGGACTTACTCACCAAACAACCCGACCGCTTGGTGGAGCGT
>JALSHN010000092.1 GCA_026982215.1 Gammaproteobacteria bacterium | reverse complement strand
CAAGAAGGACGAAGTCGAGCTCTCCAAGAGCAACATCCTGCTGCTGGGGCCCACCGGATCCGGCAAGACCCTGCTGGCCGAGACCCTGGCGCGGCTGCTCAACGTCCCCTTCACCATCGCCGACGCTACCACCCTCACCGAGGCCGGTTACGTGGGCGAGGACGTGGAAAACATCATCCAGAAACTGCTGCAAAAATGTGACTACGACGTGGAGAAGGCCCAGACGGGGATCGTCTACATCGATGAGATCGACAAGATCTCTCGCAAGTCCGACAACCCCTCCATCACCCGCGACGTCTCGGGTGAAGGGGTGCAGCAGGCGTTGCTCAAACTCATCGAGGGCACGGTGGCCTCGGTGCCGCCCCAGGGCGGGCGTAAGCACCCCCAGCAGGAATTCCTCCAGGTGGACACCTCCAACATCCTGTTCATCTGCGGGGGCGCCTTCGCTGGACTGGACAAGATCATCCGTCAGCGCACCGAAAAAGGCGGTATCGGCTTCGCCGCCGAGGTGAAGGGCAAGGAAGCCGACAAGGCCGAGAGCGCCATCCTCCATCAAGTGGAGCCGGACGATCTGGTGCGCTACGGCCTGATCCCGGAATTCGTCGGCCGCCTGCCGGTGATCGCCACCCTGGACGAGCTCGACGAGGAGGCCCTGGTACGGGTGCTCACCGAACCCAAGAACGCGGTCACCAAACAATACGCACGCTTGTTCGAACTGGAAGACTGCGAGCTGGAGTTCCGCGAGGACGCCCTGCGCGCCATCGCCCGCAAGGCCATGCAGCGCAAGACCGGTGCCCGCGGCCTGCGCTCCATCCTGGAGAACGTGTTGCTGGACATCATGTACGAACTGCCTTCCATGGAGAACGTCCAGAAGGTGGTCATCGACGAAGACGTCATCGAAGGGCGCAGCAAACCGCTGCTCATCTACGAAGGTGGCGAAGACAACTGCGCCGCCAGCAACTGACCATCCATCGGCCGGTGGGTGTGAACCCACCGGCGTTCTTTGCTTGATTTTCTCCCCCGAGTCTCCATAACTTTGTTCCATGTTCTGACTCTCCCGTCCCGGGAAGGGACGGCGCCTTCGCGGGGAACGAAACCCGTGTCCGGGGCTCCAAAGGCCCACATCGTGATGCGTAGCCGCGGATGGAAGAAGAATTGCATCGAGCAAGCGGGTGACGACACGACCTCCCCCACAGCGATGATCACTTCCTCCCTGCATCACCCCAGCGAAGGCCTTGGCCGACGACGGATTCATGAATCTTCGAGGTGACCAAACCAATGACTGAGCGAGTGACGACTTCCCCCGGTGAAGCGGATCTGCTGCCCGTGCTGCCACTGCGTGACGTGGTGGTCTACCCCCACATGGTGATTCCGCTGTTCGTGGGGCGGGACAAATCCATCAAGGCCCTGGAGGCCGCCATGGAGGCCGACAAACGCATCCTGTTGGTGGCCCAGAAGAACGCCGCGGTGGACGACCCCCAGGCGGAAGACGTCTATCAGGTGGGGACGGTATCCACCATCCTGCAGTTGTTGAAGCTCCCCGATGGCACGGTGAAGGTGTTGGTGGAAGGGGTGCAGCGGGCCCAGGTGGTGGAATTCAGCAACGGCGCCCACTATTTCTCCGCCCGGGTGCGCCTGCTCTCCGAGACCCTGCTGGACGAGCGCGAGGGCGAGGTACTGATGCGCTCGGTGATGGCCCAGTTCGACCAGTACGTCAAACTCAACAAGAAGATCCCTCCCGAGATCCTCACTTCCCTCTCCGGGGTGGACGAGCCCGGGCGCCTGGCCGACACCATCGCCGCCCACATGTCGCTGAAGATCGAGGACAAACAGAAGATCCTCGAGATCGGTGACGTCCGCGAGCGGCTGGAACACATCATGGCCATCATGGAGTCGGAGATCGACATCCTCGAGGTGGAAAAGCGCATCCGCGGCCGGGTGAAGCGGCAGATGGAGAAGAGCCAGCGCGAGTACTACCTCAACGAACAGATGAAGGCCATCCAGAAAGAACTGGGCGAGCTGGAGGACCATCCCAACGAAATCGAAGAGCTCAGTGCCCGAATCGAGAAGGCCGGCATGCCCAAGGAGGCCCGAGAAAAGGTCGAGGCCGAGCTCAACAAGCTCAAGATGATGTCGCCCATGTCGGCCGAGGCCACTGTGGTGCGCAACTACATCGACTGGATGCTTCAGGTGCCGTGGAAGAAACGGACCCGCGTCCACCATGATCTGGAAAAGGCCGAGGCGATCCTCGAGGCCGACCACTACGGGCTGGAGAAGGTCAAGGAGCGCATCCTGGAATACCTCGCGGTGCAACAGCGGGTGCGCAAGCTCAAAGGCCCTATTCTCTGCCTGGTGGGACCGCCGGGGGTGGGCAAGACCTCGCTGGCCCGCTCCATCGCCAAGGCCACCCACCGCAAGTTCGTGCGCATGTCCTTGGGGGGCGTGCGTGACGAGGCGGAGATCCGGGGCCACCGCCGCACCTACATCGGTTCCATGCCGGGCAAGATCGTGCAGAACATGGCCAAGGTGGGGGTGAAGAACCCACTGTTCCTGCTCGACGAGGTGGACAAGATGTCGATGGACTTCCGCGGCGACCCCTCGGCGGCCTTGCTGGAGGTGCTGGACCCGGAGCAGAACAGCACCTTCAATGACCATTATCTGGAGGTGGATTACGACCTCTCCGACGTGATGTTCATCGCCACCGCCAACAGCCTCAACATCCCAGCGCCGTTGCTGGACCGCATGGAAGTGATCCGCATCCCCGGCTATACCGAGGATGAGAAGGTCAACATCGCCATGCGCTATCTGCTGCCCAAACAGATGCAGGCCAACGGCTTGCGCCAGGGTGAGTTGCAGATGGGAGAGAACACCGTGCGCGAGGTGGTGCGCCACTACACCCGCGAGGCCGGAGTGCGCAATCTGGAGCGGGAACTGGCCAAGGTGTGCCGCAAGGTGGTGAAAGAGATCCTACAGAACCCCGACCGGGCACCGGTGAAGGTCACCGCGCGCAACCTGGAACGGTACCTGGGGGTGAAGCGCTACCGGTTTGGCAAGGTCGAAGGCGAGGACCGCATCGGCCAGGTGACCGGTCTGGCCTGGACCGAGGTGGGTGGGGAACTGCTCACCATCGAGGCGGTGACCATGCCGGGCAAGGGCAAGATGACCGTCACCGGCCAGCTGGGCGAGGTGATGAAGGAATCGGTGCAGGCGGCGATGAGCGTGGTCCGATCCCGGGCCAAGAGCCTTGGCATCGCGGATGATTTCTACGAAAAACAGGACATCCACATCCATGTTCCCGAGGGGGCGATCCCCAAGGATGGCCCCTCGGCGGGGATTGGCATGTGCACCGCCCTGGTCTCGGTGCTTACCGGCATCCCGGTGCGCTCCGAGGTGGCGATGACCGGTGAGATCACCCTGCGAGGGGAGGTGCTGCCCATCGGTGGCCTCAAGGAGAAGCTGCTGGCGGCCCACCGCGGGGGAATCACGACAGTTTTGATCCCAGAGGAGAATCGGCGGGATTTGGCCGAAATACCAAAAAATATCAAGCAAAAATTGGATATACGCCCGGTCAAATGGATAGATGAAGTGTTGGAGATCGCCCTGTCCGCCCGCCCCTGTCCCCGTGAGGAGGCCGAGGCGGTCACCCCGGCCGAGGGGGAGGGCAAGGGACGCGGTAAAGCGCTGCACGCCCACTGACAAGGAGCCTAGGGGGCCGCCATCCGAGGCAGAGGGGCGGCCCATAAAATATTTTTAGGGATCAAGGCGCAGCTGTTCTTGACACTGTTTTTCCCGAGTTGGTATAAATGCCCGACCGCTTGAACTGGCAGCCGCCAAAGTGGCGGTTTTTTTGAATCGATGCTTCGACGAGAGGGGAGCTGGCATTGAACAAAGCACAATTGATCGACGCTGTCGCTGAAAAATCCGATCTGACCAAGGCCCAGGCCGCGCGTGCGGTCGATGCCGTCATCGAAAGCATCACCGAGGCCCTGAAGGGGGGGGAACAGGTCTCGTTGATCGGTTTCGGCACCTTCCTGGTCCGTGACCGCGCCGCGCGCACTGGACGTGACCCGCGCACCGGCGCTACAATCAATATTCCTGCCGCCAAGGTGCCTGCTTTCCGGCCTGGCAAAGCGCTCAAGGATGCCGTAAACTAAGCAGCCCTTGGGGTGCTTAGCTCAGCTGGGAGAGCGTCGCCCTTACAAGGCGAATGTCGGGGGTTCAAATCCCTCAGCACCCACCAGGAACGTTTTCATGGAGTGGTAGTTCAGCTGGTTAGAATACCGGCCTGTCACGCCGGGGGTCGCGGGTTCGAGTCCCGTCCACTCCGCCAAATTCGAGAGGGCATCCGGATTCCGGATCGCCCTCTTTTGTTGTCCGCTCCCCATCCGACTGACCTTCACCTTAAAGCGACCCGGAGAACCCATGCTCCAAAGCATCCGTGAACGTGCCCAAGGTTGGATTGCCTGGACCATCGTGGGCCTGATCATCCTCACCTTCGCTCTGTGGGGCATCGG
>JALSHN010000091.1 GCA_026982215.1 Gammaproteobacteria bacterium | reverse complement strand
TGGGGCCGATAGGGGGTGTAGCTCCAGAACAGGCGGGGGGTGAGGGTCTCGCTCACCGATGCGCGGCGCCGGTCCAGGTAGAGGGCGCCGTCGAGGGAGAGGCTGGGGACGGTGAGGGTGGGGCCGTCGGCGTAGTGGATCGTCCGGACCTCGAGGAGGGGGCGGAGATAGCCGTAGGGGCGGGCAAGGCGTGGCTCGAGTCGGGGATGAAGGCGGTTGCGGCGGGCGATGAGGGTGTCGCCCCGCTGGAAGCGGCTGTGCTCGGCTTCCAGGGCCCACCAGCGCCTGTTACCGCTCAGGCGCAGACGAGGGGCGCGACGGTAGGGTTCTGTGAGGCTGGGGTCGAGGCGCTGGTAGTCCTGGGCCAGGAGATCGAGGCGCCAGGGGCCGCGGCGGCCTTGGAGTCGGAGCCGCCGTTCCAGGTAGGGGCGGTTGACCTCGCTCAGGCGGGTGCCCAGGTCGCGGAAGTAGTCGCGGTCGGAGGCCTGTTGCCAGTGGAGGTCCAGGCTGAGGGGGCCGTGGCGGTGGCGGTGACGCCATTCCAGCCAGGAGCGGTCTTCACCACGTTGGCGGTCTCGGGGGAGGTAGTCGCCTTGGAGGGTGCCTTGGCCGTTGCGGCCGAGGTAGCGGAATTCACCTTGGGCCTGGGTGCCGCGCAGGCTCATGTGGCGCAGGGTGAGGGTGGCGTCGTAGTTGGGGGCGAGGTTGAGGTAGAGGGGTTGGGCGTATTCCCAGCCTCGTTGGGCGCTTTGGTCGAGGGTGGGGGGGAGCAGGCCGGTCTTGCGCCCGCCCAGAGGGAATTGCAGGTAGGGCAGCCAGAGGATGGGGACGGGGCCGAGGTGGAGGGTGAGGTGGCGGGCAGTGCCTTGGTTTTTTTCCGGCTCCAGGGTGATGTGGCGGGCGTGGAGACGCCAGGCGGGGGGGCGATCGTCGGGGCAGGTGGTGTAGTCGGCTCGATCCAGGGTGAGGCGCTGATCCTGGAGGCGAATTTCCTGGGCTTGTCCGTGGCCGTGGTTGCCCCATAGCCGGTAGCGGGCCTGTTCCATCCGGGCGCGGGGGCCGTCCAGCCACCAGCGGGCCCGTCGACCTTCCAGTTCCAGGCGTGGGTTTTGGTAACGGAGGCCTTGGGGCGCTTCGATGAGGCCTCGGGGGCGGAGGTAGTCCACCTGGGGGGCCTGGAGGCGTTCGGCGTCGCGTTCGACGGTGACGTGGCCCTGGAGGTGGTAGCGGGTCTGGTCGTGGGCCTCGAGGCGGTCGGCCTCCAGGTGGAGGCGGCCGTCGGGGTGGTGGGGCAGGGGGGGCGGCGGGGGATGGCAGGCCGGGTCGGCGTGGAGTCCCCAGGGGAGCAGCAGGAGGAGCCAGGCAGGGCGCACGGTCAGGGCAGCCGGCCCTCGGCCAGGGGGCGTTGTTGCAGGGCGTAGAACATGTCGAGGTAGCGGCGGGTCTCGGCACGTTCGAGGTCGGTGACGTATTTCCAGAAGCCGTAGACCCGGGAGAGGGTCATGAGGCGCTCGGCATAGCGGGCCCAGGTGTAGCGGGCCTGGATTCGTTCCAGGGCGCCGCGGGAGATTTGTTGCCAGGCCTCGGGGTGGCGGGCGCTGCGGGCGAAGAACTCGGCCATCAGCCGGGCGGCCTGGTCGCCGTGGTTGGGGTCGATGTGGAAGCCGGAGCGGCCGTGTTCGATGATTTCCAGCGGACCGCCGTAGCGGGTGGCGAAGACGGGGAGGCCGCAGGACATGGCTTCGACGACGGTGAGGCCGAAGGCCTCGAACAGGGCCGGTTGGACGAAGGCGCCGCGGCGGTCGGCGATGTAGCGGTAGAGTTCGCCGGCCAGGTTCTTTTCCAGCCGCATGCCCAGCCAGCGGACGTGGTCGTCGAGCTGATGCTGGTCCATCAGCCGGTGCATGAGTTGGATCTGTTGGCGTTCTTCTTCGTCGTCGCTGGCGCGGGGGTCGATGTGGCCGGCCACCACCAGCAGGTCCACTTGGTCACGCAGTCGGGGTTCGTTGGCGTACCAGGTGAGCAGGCCGGTGATGTTTTTGATCCGGTCCAGCCGGGCCATGGTGAACAGCAAGGGGCGGCCACGGTCTTTGAGGGTGCCGCGGGCCTCGGGTTGGGGGCCGCCGTAGATCAATCGGTGCAGTTCTTCGTGGAGGTGGGTGAGGCGGCGGCTGTGGTCGGTGTAGGGGAAGTAGATCTCGGGGTCGGCGCCGGGGGAGACGATGTTGAATTTGGGATCGAAGACGTCGATCCCGTCCACCACCCGGTAGAGGCCGGGGAGGGTGAAGTGGCGGTAGCTTTCGTATTGGCCGACGGTGTCTTCGGTGCCGGCGATCTCCTGGTAGGTGCTGGTGATGATGAAGTCGGCGGCGTTCATGGCGATGAGGTCGGCGGTGAATTGGGTGGCGAAGTGGTATTGGGGGTCGTTGTCGCGCCAGTAGAGGTCGGAGTAGAGGTATTTGGGCTTTTCCAGCGCGTGGGCGATGTTGCATTGGGTGACCCCAAGGCGGCGGGAGAGCAGGCTGGCGACCAGGTTGCCGTCGGAGTAGTTGCCGATGATGAGGTCGGGACGCCCGCCCAGTTCGGCCTGGGCGGCCTGTTCCACTTCCAGGGCGAAGCGTTCCAGGTAGGGCCAGAGCTGGAAGCGGGAGATCCACTGGGGGACTACGCTGCCGTCGGCCTCGCGGAAGGGGACGCGGAGGATCCGGGCCCGTTCTGTGCCGACGATGGGCTCCAGGGGCTGGTCACAGGTGGTGCCGCGGGCCTCGGGGATCAGCCGGGTGACCACGACGATCTCGGGTTCCAGTTCCAGGCCTTGGTCGTGGACCCGCTGTCGCATCTCTTTCTCCAGGGCACGGACTTGGTCGAGGATGTAGACCACCTGGCCGCCGGTGTCAGGGAGGCCGAGGACGTCGGATTGGCCGAAGAAGCCGTGGGGGGAGAGGATGAGCAGGCGGAAGATCATCGGGATGCGCGCCAGGAAGCGTTCCAGGTCTTGCGGGTCGGGGGCCTCCAGGAGGGTGGCCAGCAGGGTCATGGTATCGATGACCCGGGCGGCGTCGGCCCCCCAACCGGGTTCGAAGCCCATCGGGGCCAGTTCGCGTTCCAGCCGGTTCCAAGGGGTCTCCGGGGGGTGGGCGGCCAGTCGGCGCAGGGCCTGTTCCAGGGCACCGCGCAGGGTCTCTACGTCGTCGATGTGGCGGGCGAGCATCAGCGGGCGCCCTTGGGCCTGGTGCAGGCGGAGGAATTCCACCAGCCGGCGGTCGCCCCGGCCTCGCCCCATGAACAGCCGTCCGGCCAGGCTGCGGTTGAGGAATTCCACGCCCCGGCCGATGGAGCGGGCCTCGCGCATGCGGGGGAATTCACGGTTGAAGGGGGCGAAGTCGATTTCCAAGGGGATGCGTTGATCCACCGCCGAGCCTTCGATCTTGCGTTCCTTGGCGGCGAGGTAGTCACTCACCGGCCGCTCGTCCACACGCATGAATTCGCTGTGCAGATCGAGATAGCGCCAGCGGCCGATGCCGGGGCGCAGGGCCAGGCGGATCCAGGGGGCATCGAGAATGGCTTCTTGGGCGTGGTGGATGAGTTCGCCGAAGGGGGAACGGCGCAGGGCCTCAGCATCGTCACGCCGGCGGAGATAATCCTCGAAGGTGTCGATGAGTTCGGAGTGGAGCAGGAAGTCCTTGCCGCTGGCCAGGTATTGGCGCAACAGGGGGTAGAGGGCGTCGCGGTGGGCGCTCAGGCAGCGTTGGAGGGCGTCGGTCATGGGGCCGGTTGCAGCTCGCTTTCCTCGTCTTCGGGGCGATCAGCAGGGATGCGGATCTCGTCCAGGAAACGGTAGTGGTCGATGCCTTCGAGGATGCCCCAGGCGTAGTGGCCTTGGGCGAAGTAGATTCGAGGTTGCCGGCGCAGGATCTCCAGTTCGGGGCTGTGGTTGCCCACCACCACGCCGAGGGTGTTGCCGCGCAGCATTTCCAGGTCGTTGCCGGAGTCGCCGGCCACCAGGGTGCGGTCGATGGGGATGCCCCAGCGGTCGGCGATGTAGCGGATGGCGCTGCCTTTGGAGGCCCGGGTGGGGAGGACGTCGAGGTAGGCTTGGTGGGAGTAGACCAGATTGGCGTGGAGATCGTGGCGGCGCAGGTGGCGGCGGATCTCGGCCAGGGGTGGCATCCGTTCTGGGTCCACCAAGTAGCTGATCTTGTAGGGCCCTTGTTCGCTCTTGGGTTGGGGGCGCAAAGCGGGAAAATGGGCCAGGGCCTGGCGCAGGGCATCGGGGTCCCAGCGGTAGTCGAGGAGCTTTTGCCAGGCGGTGTCCGCGGTCTTCTGTGGGCCGTAGTAGATCTCGGTGCCCACGGCGGTGATGAAGATGTCGGGGGTGGGGACGCCCCATTCCTTGAGGATCCTGCGTGCCGAGGCGATGTGGCGGCCGGTGGCCACGGCAAAGCCGAGACGGCCGTCGTGCTCCTCCAGCCGGGCCAGCAGGGCCTGGAGAGCGTTGTGGTCGCCGATGAGGGTGTTGTCGAT
>JALSHN010000090.1 GCA_026982215.1 Gammaproteobacteria bacterium | reverse complement strand
TCGAGGTGGTGGTCGTGGTGGTGGTCGTGGTGGTGGTCGTGGTGGTCGTGGTGGTGGTTCCTCCGCCACCACCCATGCAACCGCAGCCGCCGCCCCCCATCATCCCGCCACCACCGGAAGCCGTGGTGGTGGTGGTCGCCAGGGAGACCGGGCTGCCGCTGGCGGCGATCAGGGTGGCCTCGGTGGCGGGCAGGTAGCGGGAGATGACGGTGTGGACACGCAGGGTGGTGAGGTCGCTGGGGTTGCCGGCAGGGTCCGTGGGGTCGGGCCAGGAGAGGGTCAAGTAGACGGCCAGGGCACCGTTGGACAGTTCTTGTACTTCCCACTGGGGGTTGTAGTTGACGCCGTCGATGGTCATGCCACTGCCCCCGCCGCCCATCATGCCGCCGCCCATCATGCCACCGCCCATCATGCCACCGCCCATCATGCCACCGCCGCTGCCGAGGCTTTTGATGGCTTCGAAGTCACTGGCTTGGGCGAAATCACGCACGTCGTCCAGCATCTGCTGCGCGGTGACCAGGGCAGCAGCGCGTTGCTTGGCTAGGGCGGTCTCGCGCAGGCTGTTGGTCTGGAAGGCGCCGAGGGCCAACAGGCCGACACTGATGATGACCAGGGTGATGAGGATCTCCACCAGTGAGAACCCCGTCAGGTGGATCCGCCGATATATCAGCTGTCCGTTTCGGTAGCGGGCGATCATGGTGATTCCTTGTGAAGCAATTAGTACGCCGAGAGTCGCTGGTTTCATCTCCTACAGCCACAGCCGCCGGAAGCGGCAGTAGTGGTCGTGGTAGCGAGCGTGACCGGGGCATTGCTGAGCAACGGGGTGGCCTCGGTGGCCGGCAGGTGGCTGGAGATCACCGTGGAGACGTTGAGCCGTGCTGGTGATGCATCGGTGCTGACACGCGGGTCGTTCCATTCGATACGGAGGACGATTTCCTTGGCTCCATCCGGGCGGGGGGTGACTTCCCAACTGCGCTGGTAGCGGATGCCGTCCACTTGTAGGGTATCGCTCCCGGAGGCGAGGGTTTCCAGGTCCTGGGCCTGGGCCAGGTCACGAAATTGGTCGATGCGTTGTTCGGCCAGGATCAGGGCCTTGGCTTGCAGGGCGCTGTGTTGGCTGTCTTTGAGGGTCTCGGTCTGGATCAGTCCCAGGGCGAGCAGGCCGCTGCTGAGGATCAGCAGGGCGATGAGGGTACCCACCAGACCGATTCCGTGTTGTCGTATCCTTCCCATGACCGCCTCCTAGAAATCGCGCCAGGAGCCGGGCACTTTGGCATAGGCCCCCAGTTTGTCGGTGAGGGCGAGTACCGTGGCGTCGTAGTCTATTTGCAGCGAGCCGCTGGCATCGAAGTTGTTCTCCACCATCGCCAGGCCGGTGATCCGGCCGCCGCCGGCACCGTTGAGCCAGTCGCCGGCCACATAGAGCTGGCCGAAGATCTCGGCGCTGGGGTTGTTGAGGGTGAGGTTGCCGGTCACCACCAGGATCACCGGGTCGGTGGTGGTCCCGAAGGCGAAAGGGGTGTCCAGGGTGAGGTCACCGTCGATCCAGATCAGGCCGCCGGTGCTGTTCAATGCCTGGATCTCGGGCGTGGAGGCGCTACAGGGGGTGGCGCAGTTCACCTGGGTGGCGCGGGCGCGGATGAAGGTCTTGCTTTCGCTGAAGAAGTTTTCGAAAAAGCCGTCGGGGCTGAGGGCGGCCAGATTGGCGTCGTTGGTGTAGATGCCGTCGCCCGCGCCCACCGAAACGGTGACGGTGGGGCTGCCGGTGAGGGTGCCCCCCGCCCAGATGCCGACGTCTTGCACGGTGTTGGTGAGGTTGACGCTGGCGGTGGCGGTGACGTTGCCGCGCACGGTGAGGGCGCCGGGGCTGGTGTAGCTGATGTTTTTGACGAACCGGGCCAGTGCGAAGACCTGGCGCTGGGTCTGGTTGTCGCTGGCGATGCCGGTGGCGCGGACTTCCACCTGGGTGAAATCACCCGCGGTGAGAAGGCGAAAGTGGGCATAGCTGGTGGAGACCAGTTTGGCGGGGTTGCCGCTGTAGGTGGACCACGCTCCGCCGATCAAGGTGTAGCCGGTGTCGGATCCAGTGGCGACCAGATCCCAGGTGAGGCTGTTGAGGCCGCGCTCCAAAGCGCCGTCGGCGGCTTCCCTGGCCTGTTGTGCCAGGGCGTAGTTGTGAATGGTGCGCAGGTCGGTCACCGCCGAGCGGGCGGCAATCACCGCCGCGGTGCTGATGGTGAATAGGATCACCGCCGACAGCAGCAGGGTGGCGGCGCCTCGTTGTCGTGACGGCCGGGTCGCGAAGGAACACATGCTCAGCACCCCGTGCCCGCTGCCGGCCCCGCGCTGGTGGCCACTTCGATTTGTGGATTGCGCACCCGCACGGTAGTGGTGAGGGTGCTGGTGACACTGGAGTCGGCGGCGAGATAGCCGCTCAGGGTGATGTCGATGCGGGGGACCTTCACCAGCGTGTCGCCCACCGCCCAGGGTTGGTAATCGGTGTCACAGGGGTTGCAGTTGCTTCGTGGCACGGTGCTCAGATTGGTGCATTCCGCCGGCGGGGCGGTGAAGGTGAGCTCTCTAATACGGACGACGTTATAGTCGTTCAGGTCGATGTAACTGCTACTGCCCCAATTGGCGCTGCAGTCGGTGATGGCGGTGGTCGAGCCCTTCGACCATTGGGCGATTCGGCGGAATCCAGATACATAGAGGCGAAAGCCTATCTGTTCCTCAGGGTCTACGAGACCGTTGCTGTTGTTGTCGTAGCTGTAGAGAATGCAGTCATTGGTATTGGCGCCGGTGGTGGAAATGGTGAAGCCGAAGGGATTGGGATTGGTGATGGGGTCTTGGTTGAGGGCGTCGCCCCAATAGCCGATGCGTTGGAGTTCTTGACTCATGATGCCCATGATGGCGCGCATTTGCTGATTGAGTTGTGAGACGCGCAAGGTCTGTGAGCTGGATCCCAGCACCGCCGCCAATACGTGGTAGGCGCCTGCGAGCAGGATGGCTCCCAGGGCGAGAGAGATCATCAGTTCGACCAAGGAAAATCCCTGTTGCGAATGAAGTCGCAACATTTTTTTGCGCTTCCTGCTGTGGGCCTTTTCAGATATCACTGCGTACCACCATCCCGGTTTTTGTGACGGTGATCACATGCTGACGTGCCAAATTGGTTTGGGCACTGTCCTTCCACGCTTTTACTTGGATCCGCCAATAATTGAGGATCCATCCATAGGGGGTGAAGGCGGGCGTAGTGGGATCACCACGGGTCTGGTTGAAGGTGATGTTGGCAAACTGCCCGTCGCTGACGACTTTCTGACAGGTGCCGGTTGCGCAGTCACAAGGCGTGCCGACGTTGTATCCCACGCATTGACTGCCGCTGCTCTCGGTACTGAAACTGAGGTAGACGT
The DNA here is from genome assembly GCA_026982215.1 of Gammaproteobacteria bacterium. GTDB lineage: Bacteria > Pseudomonadota > Gammaproteobacteria > S012-40 > S012-40 > S140-43. The sequence continues at coordinate 1,117 of JALSHN010000090.1, read as the reverse complement.
CTTGGTTTTTTTGCATGGCTAAGGAGCGTGCCTCGGTGAACAGCTCGTAGACAGCGCTGGTGGCACTGTTGAGGCGATTACTGAGGATGCCGTCGCGGATCGCAGGAACGGCGAATCCCAATAGAATCGCTGCCAGGGCTATGGTGAACATCAGTTCCACCAAGGTGAAACCGGTCTGTTTTTTTCGAGGTGTCATGCCGTTTATATCGTTCGTGCCCTCAATTATTTGAGGGGCTTGACGATAGAAAAGGCGATTTCGTTGGAGGTGGCGGCATGTTGGATAGATCTCGAGGACACGGTTTTTCTCTGGTCGAGCTGCTGATCGTGGTGACCATTCTGGGGATCATCGCGGCGATCGCGGTGCCCAGTTATCAGGATTCGGTGCGCAAGAGTCGGCGGGCGGATGCGACGTCGACGTTGTTGAAGATCCAGATCCTGCAGGAGCGCTGGCGACTCACCAACGGCAGTTATACCGCGAACCTGTCGGATCTGGGGCTGGGATCGACGACGCCGGAGGGGTATTACGACTTGACCATAAATTCGGCCAGTGCCAGCGCGTTCACCGCCACGGCGACGGCGACGGGGGATCAGGCCAACGACACCGGTTGTACGGTGTTCACCATTACCCAGGACGGGCCGGGCGGCGGGTGTTGGAATTGAGCCAGCGGGCCAGCGGCGGATTTCCATCCATTGCCAGGGACCGGAGACGGGGTCGGGGGTGAAGCGGTTTTCCAGGTTGCCGGGCAGCAAAGGGGGGATGCGGAGGGCGGGGGCGGGTCCGTCCGGGCCGATCCCTCTCCGCCGCTCGTGGCCGATGGGGTGGAAGTCGGTGACTTGGCTCTGTCCGCCTGCGAGGCGGATCCGGCTGTAGCTGGCGGGGTCGTTCACCAGCAGGGTGAGGCCGCCGGGACGCAGGGCTTCGAGGTAGAAGGCGCCTTTGATGAGGATGACGCCACTGAGGTATTGCCAGGCCGCTCGACGGGGGGTGTTCTTCGGCAGCAGGCGCCCGAATGGTGTTGCTGTTCTAGGCCTTTTTGTTCCAGTTCCAGGGGGTGTTCGGCATACACCAGGCCGGCCCCCAGCATCCCGACGGCGAAGAGGCTGAGGGCGACCAGGA
>JALSHN010000089.1 GCA_026982215.1 Gammaproteobacteria bacterium | reverse complement strand
CACCACCCTGGGGCCGGATCCTCCGGGGAGGCCGCGGCGTGGGCCGAGGGGGAGAGGCCGGGGAGGATGACCACGGTGTTGTCGCCCCGGGGGGTTCCCCATTCCTCGTAGGCGATGTGGACCGGGTCGAGCCGGCCGCCGTGGCGCAGCGGCAGGGGGGCTTGCAGGCGGATGCAGCGGGTGGCCGGCGACAGGCCCGGGCGCAGGCGGGCCAGTTGCCGGCAGGGGGCGCGCTGTATGGGATCGTGGGAGTTCATGGGGGGCGATTATACCGTTTCGGGCGCCGGCGGTCAGAAGAGCCAGCTGTCCGGGGCGGGGAGCGGACGTTTCTCTCCCAGGGCCTTGAGCCCTTTGATGCAGCGGATCGCCAGCCACAGGAACCACCACAGGATCAGCAGATAGCCCACCAGGAAGATGGAAAGGAGGACGCCGGCGAGGAGATAAAACAGGCCGATCCAGAAGCTGCGGATCTGGTAGCGATAGTGGCTGTTGAGCCAGGCGGGGGCATCGCTGCGGTAGACGTAGGCGATGATGACGCCGATGAGGAGCAGGGGGTGGAGGAGGAGGCCGGCCAGGTAGAGGAGGTAGACGAGGCGCGCCGGGGTGGCCGGGTCGCTTGCGGAGGTGGTGCTCATGGCGTGGGCGGTCCGCCCCACAGCCAGGCGGCACCACGCACGCCGGAGCTGTCGCCGTGACGTGGCGGGAGCAGGCGGGTGTTGATGCGGTCGGAGAAGATGTATCGGTCCCAGAGGCGGGGGGTCTCGCGGTAGAGGTGGGTCATTTGTGACAGTCCGCCGCCGAGGATGATGACCTCGGGATCGAGGAGGTTGATGACGCCGGCGAGGGCGCGGGCGAGGCGTTCACTGTGGCGGGTGAGGGTGTCGCGGGCCGCGGGGTCGCCGTTGCGGGCCCGTTGGGCGATCTGGCGGGCGGTGAGTTGTTCGCCGGTGTGGCGGGCGTGGTCGGCGCTCATGCCGGGGCCGGAGAGCCAGGTTTCGATGCAGCCACGCTGGCCGCAGTAGCATTCGGGGCCGGGACGTTCGGCGTCTTGTGGCCAGGGCAGGGGGTTGTGGCCCCATTCGCCGGCGATGGCATTGGCGCCGGTGAGCAAACGCCCGTGGATGACGATGCCGCCGCCGACACCGGTGCCGAGGATGACGCCGAAGACGCTGCCGGCGCCCTGGCCGGCGCCGTCCACCGCCTCGGAGAGGGCGAAGCAGTTGGCATCGTTGGCCAGGCGGATGGGGCGTTCCAGCCGGGCCTCCAGGTCGGCGCGCAGGGGGCGGCCGTTGAGCCAGGTGGAGTTGGCGTTTTTGATCCGCCCGTCAACTTGGGATTCGGCGCCGGGGATGCCGATGCCGACGCTGCCCTGGCTCCCCAGTTGCTCTTCGGCCCAGGCGATCAGTCGGGTGATGGTGTCGAGGGTGGCGGTGTAGTTGTGTCGCGGGGAGGGGACCCGACGGCGCAGGAGGGTCTGCCCTCCGGCGTCGAGGGCGATGATTTCGGTCTTGGTTCCCCCAAGGTCGATCCCTAGGCGGGGTGCGTCGTCCCGTTCCATGACGGAGGCGGATTGTGCCTCAAGTGTGCGCCGCTGACCACAGGGGGCTTCAGCAGCCCCCGATGTTGCTGAGCAAGTTGCTCAGGTCGTCGGCGTGTTCTTCTTCCACCGCGAGGATGTCTTCCAGGATGCGGCGGGTGGTGGGGTCGTCGTTGCCGATGTATTGGATCATTTCCCGGTAGCTGTCGATGGCGATGCGCTCGGCGATGAGGTCTTCTTTGATCATCTCCCGCAGGTCTTCGCCTTCGACGTATTCGGAGTGGGCGCGGGTCTGCAGGCCTTGGGGGGAGAAGTCGGGTTCGCCACCCAGCTGCACGATACGTTGGGCCAGCTGGTCGGCGTGCATTTGTTCTTCGTTGGCGTGTTGGAGGAATTCGGCGGCGGCGTTGGCGGCGTCGAGGCCGGAGGCCATGTAGTAGTGGCGCTTGTAGCGCAGCACGCACACCAGTTCGGTGGCCAGGGCCTCGTTGAGCAGTTTGATGACGGTCTCGCGGTCGGCACGGTAGCCTTCGGTGACGGCGCCTTGTTCGATGTGGCGGCGGGCGCGTTCACGCAGGGTCTTGATGTCGCTGAGGAAAGATTTGTCGCTCATGCCGTTCTCCATAAAGATGTGATCCGGGGCTTAGGGTAGCCGGTTTTGCCAGGCTTTGCCCATCGGGCTCAGCCGGCCCAGGCGAACCACAGCGGCAGGGTCAGCAGGGCCAGGGCGGTGGTGAGGGTGACGGCGGCGGCGTAGAGGGGGGTGTTGAGACGGTAGCGGTCGCAGAGGACCACGCCGAGGACCATGGTGGGCATGGCACCTTCCAGAACCACGGGCAGGAGGATCGGGCGGGGGAGGTCCACGATCAGGGCGGTGCCCCAGACCATCAGGGGCATGAGGCCCAGCTGGACGGCGGTGATGAGCCCCAAGGCGGCGAGGTCGCGCCGGGGGATGGTCTCGAAGCGCAGGCTCATCCCCAGCGCCAGGAGCATCAGGGGAACGACCCCTTGGCCGAGGAGGTGAGCGGTGTCATGGATCAGTGGAGGGAGGGTGAGCCCCGAGACCTGGAGGGCGACGGCGGTGAGGGCGGCCCACAGGGGCGGGACGCGCAGCAGGCCGCGGAGGACCTCGCGCCAGTGGGCGCCGCTGCCGTAGTGGCTGGCCAGGAGGATGCCCACGGTGAGCAGCAGCGGGGTGCAGGCGAAGAGGTCGTATTGGATGGCGATGCCGCCGCCTTCGGGGCCGAACAGGCGCTCCAGCAGCGGGAGGCCCAGATAGGTGGCGTTGGGGAAGGCGGCGGCCAGTAATACTGTGCCGAGGGTGGCGGGGGGGAAGTGCAGTCGTCGCCCCAACCAGCCGGCGATGGCCAGGCTGAGGAGCACGCCACTGGCGGCGCTGAGGGCGATCTTGACGGTGTCCACGCCCAATGTGTTGCGCATGAGCACGTCGAGGATCAGAGCGGGGAGGAGGATGTTGAAGACCACCGCGGTGAGTACCCTGCGGGCGGTGGTGGCGTCGAGACCGCCCGGGGCGCGCAGGCGCCAGGCGAGGCCCAGGCCCATGACGAGGAACATCTGCAGCAGGGTGTGGCTCATGGTGTGCTGACCAGGAACGGGGCGCGGATTATAGAGAGCGGCGTCGGGGTTGAAAATATAAGAAAAGTCTAATATTCTGGTCGGCAGTTTTCCCTGTTTCTTCTGAAGGAGTGTGTCATGACGGTGGATCGTTTGGTGATGGCCTTCGCCGGCCTGTTTATTTTGTTGAGCCTGGCGCTGTCTCAGGTGCATTCGCCCAATTGGCTGTGGTTCACGGCCTTCGTGGGGGCCAATATGTTCCAGGCGGCCTTTACGGGGTTTTGTCCCTTGGCCAAGATCCTGAAGGCGGTGGGGGTGAAGACGGGTTGCGCCTTCCAGTGATCACTTGAGTGTGTGCGTGTGTGAACGGCCCTTCGCGGGCCGTTTTTTTGTGTGTTTTTTCGGGGTTTTCCGCTGGTTTTGCTAGGGTTCGGGGGGATCTCGTCGAGGAGATGGCGATGGCGGAGGAAACGGTGGTGGAGGTGGATGTGCGTGGCCAGACCTGCCCGGGGTATTTGTTGTCCATCCATCGGGCGGTGCGGGGGCTGCCGCCGGGGGCGCGGGTGTTGTTGCGGATTTCTTATCCGCCGTGTGCCGATGATGTGCGGGTGTGGTGTAAGGCCAACGGCCATCGCTTGGAGTCGGTGGAGGCGGTGGCGGGGGAGTGGCGGATCGCGCTTCGCTTGGGGCGATGATTCAGGGCGGGGCGGCGCGGACGGCGGCGAACAGGCCTTGGCCGTGGCCCGGATGCACGGGTTCGGGGTGGCTGGGGTCGGGGTCGTGGATGAGGGTCTGGCGCCAGCTGCGCTCTCGCCAGCCGTGGCTGGTCAGCCAGGCGTCGATCTCGGCGGCGGGGGTGGGGCGGGCGTGGCGGTAGTAGGGGTCGTCCCGGCGTTTGGCCAGGTAGGGGCGGGCGGTGGGGGCGCCCCAGTCGATCAGGCCCAACAGCAGCCGGCCTCGGGGGTGCAGCACGCGGGCGGCCTCGGCGAGGAAGGCGTCGCGGTCGCCGATGAAACAAAGGGTGGTGACCACGAGTAGGAGGTCGAAACGGTGGTCGGGAAAGGGCAGGGCCTCGGCGCGGGCGGCGGCCACCCGGATGCCCCGCTCTCGGGCCAGGCGCAGCATGGGGAGGGCGGGGTCGATGCCGTAGTCCACCCCCAGGGGGGCGGCGAAGCGGCCGCTGCCCACGCCGATCTCCAGGCCGCGGCGGAAAGGGGGCAGGAGGGCGCGCAGGGCGGCCAGCTCGGACCGGTAGGCCCCGGGGTGGCGCGCGTACCACTGGTCGTAGCGCCGGGGGTGGTGCTGGAAGGGGTCGGCGTCCATGGGGGGAGGATAGCAGGGTGCCAGACGGGAAACGGGGCGACACGGGGCCGCCCCGGTGATCGGGCCGCCCTCAGTGGGGCGCGGTGAGGACGGGGACCGCCAGTTGGATCAGGCAGGCGCTGTGGACCAGGGCGTCCAGATCGGCCTGGCGGCGGGTGAGTTCGTCGAAGTGACGGACGGGGGTGCCG
>JALSHN010000088.1 GCA_026982215.1 Gammaproteobacteria bacterium | reverse complement strand
CGGGGGAGGCGGGTGGGGGAGGAGGTCTGCCAGCAGGCGGCTGACGGCGGCTTCGGGCTGGCCGGGGCGGGTGTCGTGTCGCTCGCCGATGATGAACAGGGTGCTGTGGCGACGACGAAGCAGGGCGGCGACGGCGCGGCGTTCGGCACCGTGCCAGCGGGGGTCGGCGAGGAGCAGCAGGGGGATGTCGTCGGGGATCCGTTCGGGGAGTCGGGTGAGTCGACGGGCGTAGTCGCCGGTGTCGTCGAGCTGGCCTTCGTCCTGGAGTTGCCGGCGGTAGGCCTGCCATAGGGTGTGGATCAGGCGGGCCTCGCGTTCCAGGTGGAGGCTTTGGGTGCCGTAGGCGTGTTCGAGCCGCTGTTGCAGCGTGCCTTCGTCGTCCTCGAGGGGGGTGGTGGCGAGGGTGAGTTCGTCGAACAGGTGGGCGAGGCTCTCGGCCAGGGCCCAGGGGTTGGCGCGGTTGAAGAGGTCGGGGTGTTGGCGCAGGGCGTCCACCAGCAGCAGTTCGCGGGCACCGGCGCCGAGGGTGGGGCCGCTGGGGGGGGTGAAGTGTCGTACCAGGCCGGGGAGGTCGTGCAGGTGGGGACCGAGCAGCGCGGGATGTCCGTGACGTTCGGCGGCGGCCAGCAGGCAGGCGCGCAGGCGTTCGTGAGCGGTGGTGGGCAGGACGACGTGGGTGTGGGGGAGCGCGCCGGCGTGGTGTTGCAGCAGGTGTTCGGCCAGTCGCTTGAGGGGGTCTTCCCCGTAGGGGAGGCGGTGGACGGTCGGGTTCACCACCGCCTCCGGGGGGTCAGCGTTCCAGATATTGCAGTTTGTCGGGTTTGCCGTTCCATTCGTCGGCGTCCGGCGGCGGGTCCTTGCGCTCGGTGATCACCGGCCAGCTCTTGGCCAGCTCGGCATTCAGGGCGATGAATTCTTCCTGCCCCTCGGGGACGTCGTCTTCGGCGAAGATGGCCTCGGCAGGGCATTCGGGCTCACACAGGGTGCAGTCGATGCATTCTTCCGGGTCGATGACCAGGAAGTTGGGGCCTTCGTGGAAGCAGTCCACCGGGCAGACTTCCACGCAGTCGGTGTATTTGCATTTGATGCAGTTTTCGGTGACGACGAAGGTCATGCTGGCCTCTTTCGTTCGTTGCTTCGCTGTTACGGGGTGGGCGGCGGGGCGGTCATTTTATCCTTCCCCACCCTGGGCTGCCAGGTCCTTGAGGCGGTAGAGGATGTCCAGGGCCTCCCGTGGGGTGATCCGGTCGGGGTCCAGGGCCTGAAGCTCCCGTTCCACGGGGCTGGGGGCGGGGGTGAACAGGGGAAGCTGGGGCTGTTGCGGCTGGGGGTGACGCTGGCGCTCCAACCGTTCCAGACGACGCTGGGCGGCGGCGATGACGTCGTCGGGGATGCCGGCCAGGGCGGCCACTTGCAGACCGTAGCTCTGGCTGGCCGGGCCTTCTTCCACACTGTGGAGGAAGACGATGCGTTGGCCGTGTTCCTGGGCGCCCAGGTGGACGTTGGCGACGCTGGGGTGGTGGTCGGCCAGTTCGGTGAGTTCGAAGTAGTGGGTGGCGAACAGGGTGAAGGCGCGCAGGCGGATGAGGTGTTCGGCGCTGGCCCAGGCGAGGGCGAGGCCGTCGTAGGTGGAGGTGCCGCGGCCCACTTCGTCCATGAGAACGAGGGAGTGTTCGCTGGCGTGGTGGAGGATGTGGGCGGTCTCGGTCATTTCCACCATGAAGGTGGAGCGGCCGGAGGCTAGGTCGTCGGCGGCGCCGATGCGGGTGAAGATGCGGTCGATGGGGCCGATCACCGCCCGGCGGGCGGGGACGAAGCTGCCCATATGGGCCAGCAGGCAGATGAGGGCGTTTTGGCGCATGTAGGTGGATTTGCCGCCCATGTTGGGGCCGGTGATCACCAGCATGCGCTGGCGGTGGTGGAGGTGGAGATCGTTGGGGACGAAGGGGGCCTCTTGAACGTGTTCCACCACCAGGTGGCGGCCTTGTTCGATGAGGATGCCGGGGGCGTCACTGAGTTCGGGGCGGGTGAGGTCGAGGGTGACGGCGCGCTCGGCCAGGGCGGCGAGGACGTCGATCTCGGCCACGGCGCGGGCGTTGTCTTGCAGGCGGGGCAGCCACTGGGCCAGGTGGTCGAGCAGTTCGTCGTAGAGGGCCTTTTCCAGGGCCAGGGCGCGTTCGCGGGCGGAGAGGACGCGTTCTTCGAAGGCCTTGAGTTCGGGGGTGATGTAGCGCTCGGCGGCCTTGAGGGTCTGGCGGCGGATGTAGTCGGCGGGGGCACGGTCGCTGTGGGCACGGCTGATCTCGATGTAGTAGCCGTGGACGCGGTTGTAGCCCACTTTGAGGGTGGGGATGCCGGTGCGTTCGCGTTCCCGGGCCTCCAGCTCCACCAGGAAGCGGTCGCCGTGGGAGGCCAGTTCGCGCAGTTCGTCCAGTTCGGGGTGGTAGCCGGGGGCGATGACGCCGCCGTCGCGGATCAGCACCGGCGGTTCGGCGACCAGGGCGCGTTCCAACAGCGCCAGGGCCTCGGGGGGGGCGTCCAGGGCTTGATGGAGGCGTTGGAGCCGGGGGGCAGGGTGATGCTGCAGGATGGCGCGTAGTTCGGGCAGTCGGCGCAGGCCCTCGCGCAGGACGGCGAGGTCGCGGGGGCGGGCGCTCTTGAGGCCGATGCGGCTGAGGATGCGTTCCAGGTCGCCGATGTGGCGCAGGGTCTCGCGCAGGGGCTCGTGGCTGGCTTGGTCGATGAGGTCGGCGATGGCCTGGTGGCGTGCGCTCACGGTGTCGCGGTCGCGCAGCGGGCGGTTGAGCCAGCGGCGCAGCAGCCGGCTGCCCATGGCGCCGGTGGTGCTGTCGATGACCCAGGCGAGGGTGTGTTCGCGGCCGCCGCGGAGGTTGGTCTCCAGTTCCAGGTTGCGGCGGGTGGCGGCGTCGAGGCGGATCTCTTCGTCGTGGCGTTCCACCTGGATGCTGCGCAGGTGGGGGAGGGCGCGGCGTTGGGTCTCGTGGAGGTATTGGAGCAGGGCGCCGGCGGCGGTGAGCGCCAGGGGGTGGTCGTCCACTTCGAAGGCGCCGAGGTCGCGGGTGCCCAGCTGCTCGCTCAACAGGCGGGTGGCGGTGTCGTGGTCGTAGTGCCAGGGGGGGCGGGGGGTGAGGCGGCTCTCCACCGGTAGCGGTGGCGGCTGGTCTTCGGGGTGGAGCAGCTCGGCCGGTTGCAGGCGTTCCAGTTCGGCGGCGAGCTGGGCGCGGCCCTCCACTTCGCTGAGGGCGAAGCGGCCGCCGGCGAGGTCGAGGTGGGCGATGCCGTGGCGTTCGCCTTGACTGTACAGGGCCACCAGCAGGTGTTCGCGGCGTTCGTCGAGCAGGGTCTCGTCGGTGACGGTGCCGGGGGTGAGGATGCGGACGACTTGGCGTTCCACCGGCCCTTTGCTTTTGGCCGGATCACCGATCTGTTCGCAGATGGCCACCGCCTCGCCCAGTTTCAGCAGGCGGGCGAGGTAGGTCTCGGCACTGTGGACCGGGACACCGGCCATGGGGATGGGGGCGCCGGCGGATTCGCCGCGGGTGGTGAGGGTGATGTCCAGCAGCCGGGAGACGCGTTCGGCGTCTTGGTAGAAGAGTTCGTAGAAATCCCCCATGCGGTAGAACAGTAGGGTGTCGGGGTGTTCCGCCTTGATGCGCAGGTATTGCTGCATCATGGGGGTGTGCCCGCGGGCCTTGTCGGAGGTGCCGCGGGTGGGCCGGCGCGGAGCGCTCATCCCTGTTCGATGGGGGTGTCCAGGGCGTTGCCCCAGTCGGACCAGGAGCCAGGGTAGCCTTTGACGCGGGGGTAGCCGAGGATCTTGAGGACCCAGTACACCAGGGCGGAGCGGTGGTGGGTCTGGCAATAGGTGATGACGGTCTTTTCGGGGGTGACGCCGCGGGTCTGAAACAGTTGACGCAGGGTGAGCTCGGATTTGAGGCGCAGGTCGCGATTGCGGTCGATGCATTCCACCCAGTCGAGGTTGACGGCGCCGGGGATGTGGCCGCCGCGGGCGGCGCGGACGTCGATGCCGGCATATTCCGCCGGGGAACGGGCATCCACCAGGATGACGCGGGGGTCGTCGAGGTGGGCCAGGATGTAGTCGCGATCGGCGATCACGGCCTCGTTGGTCTGGTAGCGGAAACGGCGGGGCTCGATGCGGGTGGCGGTGGCTTCGGTGGGGCGGCCTTCGGCCCGCCAGGCGTGGATGCCACCGTCGAGCAGGGCGCGTGGTCCTCGGTGGCCGGCGGCTTCGAGGGTCCACAGCAGGCGGGCGGCGCGACCGCCACCTTCGTGGTCGTAGGCGACGACGGGAGTGTCAGGGGCGATGCCCAGTTCCGAGAAGACCCGTTCCAGATGCTCGCCGTCGGGGAGCAGCCCCATCACCGGCGGCCGCTGGGCGACGATGGCGCCGTAGTCGAGGTGGACGGCCCCGGGGAGGTGGGCTTCGGCATGATGCTCGGCGGGGGTGAGATCCACCAGCCGGAGATCGGGGTCGCCGAGACGGTCGGCGAGTTCAGCCGGTGCCAGCAGCTGTGGCAGTGTGTCCATGGGGTTCCTCCAGTGGTGTCGGCCTGGGTCACTCGGCCGGTGCCAGCCCTTCCAGTCGCAACCGCAGCCGCATGGCGCGGGGGGCCGCGGCGTATTCCAA
>JALSHN010000087.1 GCA_026982215.1 Gammaproteobacteria bacterium | reverse complement strand
GGCCCGCTCGAGGATGTTCTCCAACTCGCGGACATTGCCGGGGAAGGCATAGCCCTGCAGGGTCTTCAGGGCATCATCGGCCAGGCGGATCCCCTCCCGATCCTGGGTGCGGGCCAGCCGCGCCAAAATATGTTCGGCCAGGAGGGGGATGTCCTCCGGGTGTTCGCGCAGGCTGGGCACCCGCAGTTCGATGACATTGATGCGGTAGAAGAGATCCTGGCGGAACTCGCCCTGGGCCACCAGTTGGGCCAAGTCCTTGTGGGTGGCGCTGAGGATACGCACGTCGATGGGGACCTCTTTCTGCCCCCCCACCGGCCGCACGGCCCGCTCCTGGATGGCCCGCAGCAATTTGACCTGCATGTGCATGGGAAGGTCGGCCACTTCGTCGAGGAACAGGGTGCCGCCATGGGCGGCCTGGAACAGGCCTTCCTTATCGCTCAGCGCGCCGGTGAAACTGCCCTTGCGGTAGCCGAAGAATTCACTCTCCATCAGATGCTCGGGAATGGCACCGCAGTTGACGGGCACGAACGGGCCTCCCGCCCGCGGTCCCTGTTCGTGGATCATCCGCGCCACCAGCTCCTTGCCGCTGCCGGATTCGCCGGCGATGTACACCGGGGCCTGGGAGCGGGCCAGTTTGGCGATGGTGGCCCGCAGTTCACGGATCACCGGGGCCTCGCCCAGGAGTTCCAATCGGGGCGGGGAGGGGTGTTGCCGTTGCTCCGCCTCCTCCTTTTGTTGCTGCACCAGCCGCAGGGCGTCGTTCACCAGGCGACGCAACAGTTCCAGGTCCACCGGTTTGGAGACGAAGTCGAAGGCGCCGGCCTTGAGGGCCTCCACCGCGGATTCGACATTGCCGTGGGCGGTGATCACTGCCACCGGCAGTCGCGGCAGCTCGCGCTGGATGTAACGCACCAGATCGATGCCGTCGCCGTCGGGCAGACGCATGTCGGTGAGACAGAGGTCGTAACGGTGGCGGGTGAGCAAGGCCTGGGCGTCCTTCAGGCTGCGGGCCTCATGGCTGGCGATTCCCATGCGTTCCAAGGTGATGTGCAGCAGGGTGCAGATGTCGGCCTCGTCGTCCACCACCAGTGCCAAGGGTCGTGCCATGTCGCGATTCCATTCCTTGCGTCAAGAGGGTGAGTCGGTGAAGGTGATGCGGAAACAGCTCCCCCCCGCCGGCACCGGGACGTACTCCAGATGGGCGCGGTTGGCCTCACACAGTTCGCGGGCGATGTAGAGCCCCAGACCGGTTCCCTGCACCTCGGTGGTATAGAAAGGTTCGAACAAATGGGGCACGTCGGCCGGGTCGATGCCCGGACCGCGGTCCACCACCTCCAGGTACGGTCCCTGGGATTCGCGGCTGCGCCCACCGCGGATGAGCACGTAGGCCGGCCCCGAGGGGGGCGTGCCGTAACGCAATGCATTCTGACACAGATTGAGCATCACTTGTTGCAGGTGGCCGGGATCCATCCAGATTCGGGTATCGGCCGGATCCACGCTGCAGTGAAACACCGCCTCGGGGTGGTCACGGCGCAGCTCTTCCACCAGCTGTTCCACCCAGGGGCGCAGGACGATGGCTTGAGGACGGGCACGACCACGGCGGGAGAGATCAAGGACGTTTTCGATGATGCCGTTCATCCGTCGGCTCTGGCGACGAACGATGTCCAACAAACGGAGTTCAGCGGCAGTCAGACGGGGCGATTCTTCCAATAGTTGCACCGCATGGCTGATGGCCCCCAGGGGATTGCGCAGCTCGTGGGCGAGGCTCATGGCGAAGCGTCCCATGGAGGAGAGCTTGAGGTCCTGGGCATGGCGTCGCAGCGCGGAGACGTCTTCGAGGAAGATGAGCACGCCGCCACGACGCTCCCCCCCCAGGGCGGTGAAACGCGGCTGCACCGTCACCGCACCGGAGAAACTGAGCGGCAGCGGGCGGTGCTGAGGATCGGCCTCCCAGGCATCGAGTTGCGCCTCCAGTGCCGGGCTGAGCTCGTTCAGGGGCATACCCTGACCCCGACGGACCGGGTTGCCCAACAGGAACCAAGCCGCCTCGTTCATCAAGCGCACCCGGTGCTGCTCGTCCACCACCACGATACCGGACTCCAACCGCTGGATGATGTAGTCGGTGAGACGTGCGAGGCTGGCGAGATTCTGCCCCCGCTGTTCCGCCAGCGCCTCGCTGTGGCGCAGCCGCCGTCCCAGGGCGCTGCCCAACAAGGCCACGGCGAACAGGGCCAGCCCCACCAGCGCGGCCTGGTAATAGATGGTGGGCTCATCCACCCCCAGCCAGGCGGTCAGCCCGAGCAACAACAACACCGCCGAGGCCGCCGCGCCCAAGGCAGCGCGCCCCGGCGCCAGCAAGGCCAGAGCGGAGACCTCGGCCACCAGTAGCACCTCCAGCCCCTGCCCCACCCCCCCCACATAAGCGATCAGCAGGGCGAAGGCCACCAGGTCCACCAACCAGCGCAACCCCAGTTGCAGCGGGTAGGCGGGCCAGCGCAGGTGGATCAGCAACAGGAACAGCGCGGCGCTCAGTCCGTAGGCACCGGCGGTGATCAGGTAGGCCAGGTCGGCCTGGAGGGCGCTGACCATGGGCAGCAACGGCAGGCCGACGGTGAGTGCCAGGGAGACGAACAGGCGATAGAGGTCGAAGGCGGTGAGGGCACGCCAATCGGGGGAGGCGCTGCCCTCCCGTGGCGAGGGCGGCGCCCCCGCCACGGCGGCTGAGGTTTGATCAAGGGAAAGACGTGTCATGGTCACTCCGAAATGCCGCGCCACTATAGCAAAAGGCTGCGGCTTCATGGGATCACATTCCCATGCCGCAAGGGCCGTACCGCAGCGGACATCGCCGCCAGCGGGTTTATTCACAAAACCTGTGGATAACTCTGTGGGCACTTTGGGGGGAAGGGGGGCAAACACCCATGTCAGCGAGCGACACGTCAAATCGATCACTTTTTAACCAGATCATAACCAATTGTTTCATATAAATTTTTTCGAAATGGGCCGCCAGGAGACACCAACGCCGGCAACAGTTGACAACCCGATGACACTGTGTGTAATGCCGTGTCGAGATGACGACAATTCGTCACTTCACCGAGTTTGGTCCACTGGGGGAAGGGTGTTGTGAGTGTCTCGCCGCCGTCGTGCCAGGCAGTGCTATGGGGCCAGGCCTTAGGAGACGCCGTGGGCGAACTGGCCGATGCCTGCCCCAACTGGCCAGCGCTGGATCAACGGGTGGGCCGGACGACACTGTTGCGCTGGAGCGATGACACCGCCATGGCCTGGGTGCTCGCCCGCCATTTGGCCCGTCACCGCCGGGTGGAGGCGGAGTCTCTGGGGGCTGCGTTCGCCTCCGCCTATGAGGCCGAGCCCTGGCGGGGCTATGGAGCGGGGGCGGTGTGGTTGTTCACCGAAGGACGACGCTTGGGGAGTTATCTCGAGGCGGCAAGACGCCTGCATGAAGGGCGGGGCTCCTGGGGCAACGGCGCGGCCATGCGCGCCGCCCCCTTGGGATTGGCCTTCGCCGGGGATCCCGCGGCGCTGGACGAGAATGCCCGCCTCCAGGCGGCCGTCACCCATGCCCATCCACTGGCACAGGATGCCGCAGCGATCCAGGCGCGGGCGGTGGCCGAGGCCTTGCAGGGGCGGGATGCACCGCTGCGGTGGCGGCATTTTCTGCAACGACTCTCTGGCCATGCCACCACGACAACGATGCGCTTGGCACTGGAGGAGGTGGCCCGTGCCTTGGATGACGGCCTGGGAGGACGGGAGGCCGCCCGCTTGTTGGGCACGGAGGTGGCGGCGCACCGGTCCCTGCCCTTTGCCTTGTGGTGTTTCCTGCGCCACCCCGACGATTGGTCGGCCTGTTTCCGTTGCGCCGCGCTTCACGGGGGTGACCGTGACACCCTGGCGGCGATGGCGGGGGCGATATGCGCCGCCCGCGTCGGCCCCGCCGGGTTACCAGGACACTGGCTGGTGCGGCTGGAAGCGGCGGAGGCCCTGGCGGAGACGGCACGACGGCTGTGCCCCCCGTGATCTCAGGCTTCACGCCTTCCCTTCGGGGACCTCGCGCTCGGTCCAACGCCGCAGGCACTGCGCCAGCTCGTTGAGCCGCAGTGGCTTGCCCAGGTAGTCGTCCATCACCGCCAGGCAGGCCTCGCGGTCCTCGGGGAGGGTGTTGGCGGTGAGGGCGATGATGGGGGTCTCGAGGTTGGGCCCTTGGGAGGCGCGGATGCGCCGGGTAGCCTCGAAGCCGTCCATGATGGGCATCTGGCAGTCCATGACGATGGCGTCATAGCGGCGTTCCATGGCCTTCTCGACACCCTCCTCGCCGTCTGCGGCCAGATCCACCGCATAGCCCAGGCGAGCGAGCATGTGCATGGCCAGTTTGCGATTGACGGCGTTGTCTTCCACCACCAGCAACCGTTTCTTTTCTCCCTCTCCTTCCCGCGGCGGGGGCGCTCTTCCCGGATCCGTGCCAGCACCAGAGTCACTGCCGTCGCCGTAGGGGATGTCGGCCCGCTTCAGTGGCAGAGTCAGGGTGAAAGTGCTGCCCTCGCCGGGGGTGGAATGCAGCTCCAGCCGCCCGTCCATGGCCTCGGCCAGGCGGCGGCAGATGGCCAGCCCCAGCCCGGTACCACCGTGACGCCGGGTGGAGGAACCGTCCCCTTGAACGAACGCCTGGAAGATGC